>NZ_LWEJ01000274.1:0-31640 GCF_001635525.1 Alcanivorax sp. HI0007 | reverse complement strand
AGCAGGGAGGGGGTTGCCGGGATCACCGGCGGGGTGGGGCAGGCCGCATCGGCACAGCGGGCCATCCAGACGGGCCAGCATTGCCAGGCACAGCGGACAAACCGGGGAGCGCTGTGTCTGCCCGCAGAGCAGGCACTGGCATGATTGGTTAAAAATCATACTGCAGTAAACTTTTGTTGCCTCTATCAAGTTGACAGATGCCATGTTGCTCCCTAGCCTGCTTGGATTCCCGAATGGAGAAGAAGCATGCCCGCAACCGCCAGCCCCGCCCAATCGTCAGCTTCTGACGTTGCTGTACGCCATGACTGGAAACGCAGTGAGATCGACGCCCTGTTTGCCCTGCCATTCAACGATTTGCTGTTTCAGGCAGCCAGCGTGCATCGGGCCCATTTCGATCCCAATGCGGTGCAGGTGAGTACGCTGCTGTCGATCAAGACCGGGGCCTGCCCGGAGGACTGCAAATACTGCTCCCAGTCCGGCCACTACAACACCGAGCTGGAAAAGGAAAAGCTGCTGGAAGTGGCGCGGGTAGTGGAAGAAGCCCGGGCCGCCCGTGACAAGGGCGCCTCGCGTTTCTGTATGGGCGCCGCCTGGCGTAGCCCCCGCGACAAGGACATGCCCTATGTGCTGGATATGGTACGGCAGGTGAAATCCCTGGGGCTGGAAACCTGCATGACCCTGGGCATGCTGGATCCGGGACAGGCGGAAGCGTTGGCGGATGCCGGCCTCGATTACTACAACCACAACCTGGACACCTCGCCGGAATACTATGGCCAGGTCATTACAACCCGCACCTATAACGACCGTCTCTCAACCCTGGCCAACGTGCGCGATGCGGGCATGAAAGTGTGCTGTGGCGGTATCGTTGGCATGGGCGAGCAGCGTGATGACCGGGTCGGTCTGCTGCAGCAGCTTGCCAATCTGCCGCACCATCCGGAATCCGTGCCCATCAATATGCTGGTGAAGATCGAAGGGACACCGCTGGCGGATGTGGATGATCTGGACCCGTTCGAGTTTGTCCGCACCGTGGCGGTGGCCCGTATTCTGATGCCGGAATCCTATGTGCGCCTGTCCGCCGGTCGCCAGGAGATGAATGATGAGGCCCAGGCCCTGTGTTTCCTGGCCGGTGCCAATTCCATCTTCTACGGCGAGCGGTTGTTGACCACGGACAACCCGGAAGCCAGCCACGACAAGCAGCTGTTCAACAGGCTGGGCATTCACCCTCTGGACCTCCGCCATGAAGCCTCCGACGAGGCCCACGAAGAGGTGATCAAGGCCCAGGTGGCCGAGCAACAGGCAGAAGACGCCGGGCTGTTCTATAACGCCATGGCGCAGAGCGAGGGCGGCAAACGACCGGCCAAACATGTGCTGGACAAGGACACCGGCCGTCCCGCTGCCACCGAACATTGAGCCATGGCTTTCGATCTGGCTGCCGACCTGGCGGCCCGCCGTGAGCAGCACCGTTACCGCGAACCCGTGATTCAGGACGGTCCCTGTGGCCGTTATGCGGTGGTCGAAGGACGCCGCTATCTGAATTTTTGCAGCAACGACTACCTGGGGCTGGCCAATGATCCGGCGGTGATCAACGCCTTTCAGGGGGCCGTGGCAGACTGGGGCGTGGGCAGTGGTGCCTCCCACCTGGTCTGCGGCCACCAGCGCCCCCACCAACAGCTGGAAGAGGCGCTGGCCGATCATGTCGGTCGCGAAAGCGCGTTGCTGTTTTCCAACGGTTACATGGCCAATCTGGGGGTGATGACCGCCTTGCTGGGCAAGGGCGATGCGGTTTTTCATGATCGCCTGAACCATGCCTCCCTGCTGGATGGCGGGTTGCTCAGTGGCGCCCGGTTTCGCCGTTTTGCCCACAACGATGCATCCGCCCTGCGGGGTCAGCTGCAGCGCAGTAATGCGCGCCGCAAGCTGGTGGTCACTGACGGTGTGTTCAGCATGGATGGCGACGTGGCGCCGTTGTCTGACTATGCCGCTGCCTGCGAAGACAATGATGCCTGGTTGATGGTGGACGATGCCCATGGTCTGGGCGTACTGGATGACCAGGGGCGTGGCAGTGTCGTTGCACAGGGCGTCAATGAGCGGGTGCCGGTATTGATGGGCACGCTCGGCAAGGGGCTGGGTACCGCCGGTGCCTTTGTGGCTGGCAGCCATGCATTGATCGAGACCCTGATACAATTCGCGCGCACCTATATCTATACCACCGCCATGCCGGCAGCGGTGGCGTCAGCCACCCTGGTGAGCCTGTCCAAGGCCCGTGAAGAGCATTGGCGTCGCGAAAAACTGGTTGTGTTGATTCAGCGTTTTCGGGCCGGAGCCGCGCAATTGGGTTTCACCCTGATGGACTCGGCTACCCCGATCCAGCCCTTGCTGATCGGCGCTGATCAGCAGGCCATGGCCCTCAGCCAGCAACTGCGCGAGCAGGGCTTTCTGATCACCGCCATTCGCCCGCCCACAGTGCCGGACGGGCAAGCCCGGTTGCGGGTCACCCTGTCGGCGGCCCATGAAGAAAGCGACGTGGATGCGTTGCTGGCGGCGCTGGAAAAGGTCGGATGTCGGACGTCTGACGTCGGACGCTAACCACGATAGCCGGATTATGTTGTTTGTTTTTGTCGTCAGGCCTCCGACGTCAGACGTCTGACCAAAGGAACTCGAATGCCCAAGCTGATCCCTTTCCATAACACCTACAAAGCCAATGGCGTCGCGGATGCGGATGCCCAGGACGTGGTGCTGATCCATGGTTGGGGTCTGCATGCCATTGTCTTTGACGACATTGTGCCGGCATTGCTGGAGCGGTTCCGGGTCACCGTGGTGGATCTGCCGGGCATGGGGCAAAGCCCGCTGCCCAATGATGATTACACCCTGGACTTCCTCGCCGACCAGGTGTTGGCCATCATGCCGGAACAGGCCCATCTGCTGGGCTGGTCCCTGGGGGGGCTGGTGGCACTGGCCATGGCCGAGAAGGCGCCGCAGCGGGTGCAGTCCGTGGTCACCGTGGCCACCTCGCCGCGCTTTACCGCGGCAGCGGGCTGGGAGCCGGCCATGAAGGCGGACATCCTGGCCAAGTTTGCCGAGCTGTTCGATGAAGACCACGAAGGCACCCTGGTGCGCTTCCTGGCCCTCAACTGCAAGGGCAGCGTGGCCATGCGTGAAGACACGGCGCGCTTGAAGGAAATTCTCTATTTTTGTGGTTTGCCTGCCCCCAGGGCGTTGCGCGGCGGGCTTGATATCCTCCGCGATACGGATCTGCGTGACACCCTGTCAGCGTTACCCATGCCGGTGCTGATGGTGTTTGGCGAGCACGACCATATCGTACCGGCGGCGGCCATGGCAGCGGTGGAACCCCTGATCCAGAACGGTCGCACCGCACTGATCGAGCAGGTGGCCCATGTGCCTTTCCTGTCCGCTCCCGATACCTTTACCCGGGCGGTCTATGACTTCTATCGCGACCATCAACTGGTCCACTGAGGCTGCCGTGGACAGACCTCTCAAGACGGCGGTCAGCCAGCACTTCAGTCGCGCCGCGCGCAGCTATGATGCCCATGCCGCGTTGCAGCTGGCGGTAGGGCGCTCCCTGGTGCAGCGCTTGCCTGCGCAGCTGGTGATACCGGCTGCACTGGATCTGGGCTGCGCCACCGCACCGTTTGCCCGCGCCCAGCAACAGGCCCTGCCAGGCGTATTGTGGCAGGCGGTGGATCTGTCTTCCGATATGCTGAATGAGGCCGCTGAACGGGGCCGACTCAACGACCAATACCGGCCACTGTGCGCCGATGCAGAATCGCTGCCCGTGGAGAGTGGATCCCAGGGGCTGGTCTTTTCCTGTTTTGCCTTGCAATGGTGTGACCCGACCCGGGTGATGGCGGAAGTGCACCGGGTGCTGGCACCGGGCGGGCGGTTGTTGCTGGCGGTGCCGTTGGCGGGCTCCCTGCGGGAATTGAGCCAGAGCTGGCAAGCGGTGAATCATCGCCCCCATGTGAATGCCTTGCCAACGTTGGGCGACTGGCAAGAAGCCTCACTGCGGGTCGGGTTTGCTGACGTGCAAATTCAGCAACAGGTGATGGTGGAATATTACGAATCGGTCAAACAGATTGCCCGCCGCCTCAAGGCCACCGGCGCCGACCATGTAAGTGGCGCCAGCGGCCTGACCGGCAAGCATGCCTGGCAAGCCATGGTGGCCGAGTATGAAACCAAAAGGACCGGTCAGGGCTTGCCGTTGACGTGGAATGTGCTGTTTCTGGAAGCGGAAAAGCTTTGAGCTGCGCTGATTGGATTAAGAAAGGCCCGGACGTTCGCGGGGGGGCAGAAGTGTCTACGAGGCCGCTTGCAGGAGTTCCTCTTGAGGGACGAACCGTGCGAAGCACGGAATCGACCGCAGGGTGATCAAAGCGATAAGTTCAATCCAAGGATAGCTATGGAAAATCAGAAGCCACCCCTTCCTGCCCTCAAGGGCATCTTCTTCGTCACCGGTACCGACACCGAAGTCGGCAAGACCTGGGTAAGTTGTCGTCTCCTGGAGCGGGCCCGTGAGGCCGGGTTGAGCTGCTATGGGCTCAAGCCGGTGGCGGCGGGTTGTGAGGAAACGGCGGAGGGCTGGCGCAATGATGACGCCCTGCAGCTGATGGCGGCCAGCTCGGTGACATTGCCCTATGAGCTGGTTAACCCGGTGGCATTGAAGGCGCCGGTGGCGCCGCACATTGCCGCCCGGCAGGAAGGTAAAACGATTTCCCTGGCGCGCCTGGCCGGCTATGTACGTGGTGCCCTGAGTGCCCACAAGGCGGACCTGATCCTGATCGAAGGTGCGGGAGGTTGGCGGGTGCCGCTCAATGATCGGGAAATGCTGTCCGGCCTTGCTGCCGAACTGGAGCTGCCGGTGATCCAGGTGGTGGGCATGAAGCTGGGCTGCATCAATCATGCCCTGCTTACCGCTGAAGCGATCCAGAAAGACGGATTGCGCTATGCCGGCACCATGGCCAATTGTTTTGGTCCCATGGCGGTGCAGGAAGAGAACCTGCTTACGCTGCGTCAGCACTTACCCGGCGCCTTTGCGGTCCTCTGAAGCCGCAAAAATCATCAGCGCTTCAATGCCCGGTCATGCCCCTGTCACCTTTAACTGGGCAGTTACAGGGGGCTACATAGCACTACAGTGCAACTACCCAAGGCCCACTGTTGCGATGCAATTTCCTGCCTAATCTTGAGTCGTTATCGCGTGAAGCGCTGACGTTTCAATCAGGGGGAATTCCATGGATCGCAAACGACGTCGTCTGGTGCAGGCGCTGGGGGCAGGCAGCACCCTGGCACTGGCGGGCTGTGGCGGGGGCAGCAGCTCATCACCGGCACCGGTCAATACGCCCACACCCAATCAGCCGGACGTACCGGATCAGCCTGATGCCTTGCCCGGCGTCTCCTTTTTGCATGGTGTGGCCTCCGGAGACCCGCTTGCTGACCGGGTGATTCTGTGGACCCGGGTCACCCCGGACCTGGGCAACGGTGAGGATGTGGCTGTGACCGTCACTGTTGCCAGTGACCCGGCCATGCAGCAGACCGTTGCCTCCTATGGGGTCACCGCTTCAGCGGCAGCGGATTATTGTGTGAAGGTGGATGCGACCGGCCTGCAGGCGGACCGCTGGTACTACTATCAATTCTCGGTGGGCGAGCAGGTCTCCCCGGTGGGGCGTACCCGGACTTTCCCGGCCGCCGATCGCTTTGCGGACCGTGCCCGTTTCGCGGTGGTGTCCTGTTCCAATTACCCCAATGGTTTCTTCTCCGTCTACCGGGCGGTGGCCAATCAGGCGGATCTGGATTTTGTTCTGCACCTGGGGGATTACATTTACGAGTACGGTGCCGGTGAATACGGCAACTTCCCGGAGCGGGATCCCCAGCCGCCCCATGAAATGGTGTCCCTGAGCGATTACCGCCAGCGCCATGCCCAATACAAGACCGACCAGGATCTGCAAGCGGTGCATCAGCAATTCCCCATGATTGCTGTCTGGGACGATCACGAATCTACCAACGACAGTTACCGCGACGGCGCCGAGAATCACCAGCCGCTCACCGAAGGCGACTGGGAGAGCCGCAAGCAGATCGCCCAGCAGGCCTATTTTGAATGGCTGCCCATTCGCCCCCGCGAGCCGGGGAATAACAGTGTGATCTATCGCCGCTTCCAGTTCGGTGATCTGCTGGATCTGACCATGCTCGATACGCGGTTGGAAGGCCGTGACGAGCAGCTGACGATCCCCGCTGACCCGGCCCGCAACAGTGAAGATCGCCATCTGATCAGTACCGAGCAGATGGACTTTCTGCTCGACAGCCTGAGTGCCTCCACCAGCCAGTGGCGCTTCATCGGTCAGCAGGTCATGTTTGCCCAGCTCAATATTGCCGAGCTGCCGACCCTGGATGAGCGTAGTGCCCAACTGCGCGGCAATCTGTCTGCCATCAATATGGATCAATGGGATGGTTATGCGGCAGACCGGCTGAAAATTCTCAACCACATCGACGACAACAACATCGACAATGTGGTGATTCTCACCGGGGATATTCATACCTCCTGGGCCAGTGAAATCTACCGCAATCCGGGCTCGCTGCTCGGGGATCTCTTCGACAAGCCGTTGGCGGCAGAACTGGTCACCCCGGCGGTGACCAGCCCGGGCTTCCCGGATGGTGCCGCGGAAGTGGCCGGCGCACTGATTCCGGTGGTCAACCCGCATATCCGTTATGTGGAAGCCAAGTCCCGCGGTTTCATTCTGGTGGATGTGGATCGCCAGCGAACCCAGGGCGAGTTCTATTACGCGCAGAGCATCGAATCCTTCGACCTGCGCGGCCAGATTGATACCGGCAAAACCAAGGTGGTAGCGGTGAAAAGCGGCGATAGTCGCATTGTCGAAGACCTGCCGCCCTCGCGTCCCCGTGCGCTGCGCACCGCGTTTTTCCACCCCCCTGTACCGAGTTCCAATGAGGTGATGTCATGACTTTTCCCTGGAAATTGCTGCCCCTGGTGGCGGCACTGACGCTGACCGCCTGCGGCGGCGGGGGATCTTCCGGTTCCAACCCCGCCAATAACGATGGCTCGGGGGGGAATACGGAAACCCCAAACAATCCGTCCCAGCCCGGTGACGGAGGCAGCGATGATGACGGGGGCGACAATCCGGTGGCCAGCAACCCGCCGGCAGCCGTGCGGTTTATCGTGATCGGCGATTCCGGCAGTGGCTCCGCCGGTCAGTATGCGGTGGGTAAAGCCATCGCCAGCGTCTGCGAGGAAAAAGACGAGTTCGTGGGTGATATGGCGTTCCCGGGTTGTGATCTTGTCGTCGGTCTGGGTGACAATATCTATGAATCCGGTGTCACCAGCGTGGATGATCCCCAGTTCGCGGAAAAATTCGAAAAGCCTTTCGAGCCGGTGCAACTGCCTTTCTACATGGTGCTTGGCAACCACGACAACACGGCCTATGTGGGCGGTGATGGCGCCGGTAATGCCCGTGGCGAATTCCAGGTGGATTACACCTACTTCGACGGAAAACTGTCCAACCGCTGGAACATGCCGGATCGTTACTTCCTGCACAGTGCCGGCACCACCCACACCAACCCGCGCCCGCTGGTGGATTTTGTCGCACTGGATTCCAATCCGATTGCCGGCGGCTTTGGCGATCCGGATATCGCCTATGCCTACCACACCTACGGCGTTGATCAGCGTAACTGGGTGGTCAATACGCTGGCCGGCTCCAATGCGGTCTTCAAGATCGCCATGGCCCACCACCCCTACCTGTCCAACGGCACTCACGGTAATGCCGGTAACTACGATGGTGTGCCCAGTGAGATCCTGCCAGTGCTGGCCGGCGAGCGGTGGAAAGCCTTTATGGAAGAAGCGGTCTGTGATCAGACCGACTTTTTCTTTGCCGGCCACGACCATGACCTGCAGGTGCTTGAAGCGGTACCGGAGTGTGGTCGTACCGAATTCGTGGTCAGTGGTGCGGCGGGCAAGACTCGCTCCATTGATGACCCGGAGCGCAATGTGGCCCGCTTCCAGCAGGGCGATGTCTATGGCTTCTTCTGGATGAAGGCTACCGAAGCCGATCCGGTCTCGCTGGCGCCGGCCAGGCTCTGCCTGGATGCCTACGTGGTGGATCCAGAGGCGGAGGGCCTCGGTGTGATCAGCGATGGCGAACTGACGCCGGCCTATACCCATTGCTATGACAAACAGCCCATGGCGGGTATTGCTCCGGGTAATGACTTCTCCGGCTTGCCACTGGGGGAAGGCGCCTTGCCGCTGCCCTTGCCGGATGGCTTTGATGCGGACTTTACCGGGCCACTGAAAGAACTCCGTGAAACCCTGGTTTCCGGCTTCACACAGGTGGGAGCAGACTTGCCCGAAGAGCAGCGTCAGGTCTTTGATCAGATGATTGCCGGCACCGACATTCTCTTCAATGCGATGGACGCGGCCACGGCTGCCATCCTGGAAGGCGACAGCAGCGAGATGAGCCAGTCCGTGCAGGCGGTGCTGGCGGCGGCGGAGCAATTGCAGGCCATCGATACCCGCAGTTTGCCGGCACCCTTTGATCAGCTGGGCAGTGCCTTTGATGCCCTGGCAGACGGTTTTGGCGGCGATGGCAGCGACGCGGGTGATGGCAGCACGGTGGAAGACATCGCCTTTATCGCCGGCCCGTTGGTGGCGCTGTCCCGCAACCTGAATAACATCCTCGACGGCATCGAAGAACAGGTGCCGGCAGAGGTGCCGGTGTTTGCCGGTCTGACCTCGGTGCTGTCCACGGTATCCCTGGGACTGGCCAATACCCTGGAGCAGCTGGTGCTGCTGGATACCAGCGCCACCGGTGAGCAACTGGTGGGCACGGTGCAGCAAACCCTGGAAAACCTGGTCAATGATGTGCTCTGGCTCAACCAGATTCCCGGTGCCGAGGAATACACCACCTTGCCCGGCGATGCCTTGTCTTCCGGACTGCTGATCGTGGTGCGGGAAGTGACTGAGCAACTGGATGAGCGTCTCCTCAGTCCCCTGGCCCCCTTGCTGGATTTGTTATCTCCGGTTACCGATCTGCTGGCCGGGCTACTGGATGGGTTCTGATTTCCAATAACAAAAAAGCCGTCTTCCTTGTCCATAAACCGTGAGGTGGAAACGCCTCGCGGTTTTTTTTGACAGGGGAAAGCGCTCTTTGGCGCTTTGCTTGCAAAGCGATGGTATCAGCAGGCTCCGGGGTGATTTTGACCCTTCCCCTTGCAAGCAAGGCTCCAACCGGGAGGCGTGTCGCGTCAGGAAATACGCAACGTCTTCAGCGCGCCCAGGTGGGCGTCTGGCATCACGCCCAGTTCGTCCAGGGTACGGATTACCCGGTCCACGGTGATCCGTTGCAGGCAGGGGTAACTGTCCAGGGCGCAGCTGCTGCGTTCGCAATTGCGCAGACAATGCTGCCACCGCAGTACCCGTGCATGGGGAGACAGGGGTTGCCAGAGGGTGTCATCGGTGGGGCCAAACAGGGCCACGGTGGCAACCCCGCAGGCGGCGGCCAGATGCATGGGGCCGCTGTCGTTACCGATAAACCCCCGGCTGCGTTTCAGCAAGGCCACCAGACCGGCCAGACTCAGTTGGTCGCACAAATCCATCACCGGGTCACTGAGAAAGCTCTGGATGCGGGCAATTTGTTGCCGGTCTTTCTGGCCAGCGCCAATCAGCAGCGGAGTGAGACCGGCTCGTCGCAACTGTTGGCACAGGGCAGCAAATTGCTCCGCATGCCAGATCTTGTAGGTCTTGGTGGCGCCGGCATGAATGGCCACCAAATTGTCGTTTGCCGGTCCGTCGCTGAGGATGCTATCCAGTTCAGCCTGGCCCGCCGGGCTGTCATTCAGTGGTAGATAGTGTGCCGGTGAGTTTGCCGCCGGCCGGCTCAGGCTGGCGTAGGCTTGCCAGCGATGGCCGGACCAGTCTACCGGTGGCTGCTGTGTATAGAACCACTGGCCATGGCGGCGATGCGGGCCGATGCGCTCTGCGGCGCCACTGAGTCGCGCCAGGGTGGCAGACTTTTGTTCCCCCTCGATATCCACGACCACCTTGGAATGGAAGCGACGCATGGCCATGACCAGTTTCAGGAAACTGTGGGCGCGCTGAAACAACGGCACCTGTCGTGACAGGGACTGTTCCGGGTAATACAGCAATCGCGACTCACCGGGCAGGCTCTGCTCCACCAGCGTCTGATAGCGCTGATTCACCATAAGCAGTGATTCGGGATGTGCCGCCAGCATGGCACGCAGGTGCGGCAGGGCTATCAGCAGATTGCCCATGTGGCTGCAGGGAAAAAGAATCAACAGGCGGGACATGACAGGCAGACGGTTATCCATAACATGGCATAACAGCCTAGGGGGATTGCGTGTCGGTTACATGACAACAGGCAGCTATGAGCTACGCTCGATTGGATAGGGAAAGGTTGGAAAGTTCCCGGTGTCTCTTCATTTCTACGAAGCCGCTGTAGGAGCTATGCTTGCATGGCGAACCGAGCGTAGCGAGGCGGCAGAGTTCAATCTAGCCGCCATTCTTTTCTGAAACCTGTCGAGCTCCGAGATTCCTGATCGCCCTCCGGTCGATTTCCGCGCAAGCGCGGTTCGCCATGCAAGCATAGCTCCTACAAAAAATGGGGACACGGCACAATTCGGTTGCACGACCACGCCCGCCTAGGAGCTCGTAGCTAGCCGCTCGCCGCTGCTTTCAATCCCGCTCAATCAACCAGTCAGCAATGCGGCCCCAGCTTTGCTTCTGGGCTGCGGCGCTGCCCAGGATGCCCATGTGGCCCCCTTCGATGGTAATGAAGGTCTTGTCCTTGCTGCGGATCAGAGGCTCCATGGCCTGGCTGCATTCCGGTGTGACGATGGGATCGCTGGCGCCGGTAACGTTGAGCACGTTGGCAGTCACCCGGTTCAGGTGGCCGTCGGTGCCTTCCATGGGAAGCTGGCCATGGGCCACCACATTATCGGTCCACAGGTAACGGATGATGTCCTGAATCACGCCGCCGGGGTAGGCCACCATGTCATCCAGAAAGGCGCCGTTGGTGGCATGGGCGGAGACGAAATCCCGGTCGTGCAGGTTCTTCACCAGATTCCAGTAGCCCTGCAGGCTGCCCACCGGATTGGTCAGTTTGAAGGCCAGGCTGTTCACCCAGCCAGGAGAGCGCAACAGCCCTGCCGGTACGTCATGAATGCGCAGCCCGGTGCTGCGGCGTATCCATTTGGCGCGACGACTGAAGCGACGGTACTGGGCACCCAGGGCGCCGTTGCGATGGTAATCCGTGGGCGCGCCCACCAGTACCAGATTCTTGATATCCGGATCCCGCCCCAGCGCGGTGTAGCAGAGGCTGAACAGACCGCCGAAACTCCAGCCATGCAGGCTGAGTTGCTGCTTGCCACTATGCTGGCGGACCTGCACCAGCAGTTTGGGCAGGTAGTCGGCAAAATAACTGCTCAGGCTCAGGTGGTTGTGGTATTTGCCGGGCCGGCCCCAGTCCACCATGTAGAGCTCGAAGCCGCGGGCACGCAGGTAGCGCACCAGGCTACGTTGCGGGAACAGATCGTAGATCAGCATGTTCACCGCCAGCGGTGCCACCAGCACCAGCGGAGTCCGCGGTGTGTCCCGGCTCACGGACATGACGGTGCCATCGGTGAGAGGGATGGCGTTTTCCTGCAGCGGTGGGTAGTAGCGCAGTTTCACAAGACCGTCGTCGAACAGGGTCTCGTAGGGCGTTTGTTCCGCCTGGCTCAGGGCGTCGGCCTGGAACAGACGGGCGCGGCCGTTATCCAGGCGTTGCCGCCAGGGGCGGGTGGTGTTGTGGAGAGCCTGTTGCAGGGTGTCAGTGATCATGGTTCCACCGGCGATGAATTCATTGGGCGGCTATTGTAGGGAAGATGCGTCAGGCTGCAGTTGCTTTGCGGACCGGGCCTGATGTCAGGCGGGACACCCGGTCAATCCGGGTCATTGAATGATCGGGCGAGATGAGGTAGACGACAGGGAGGGAAATGTTCCTGCCCGAGGGCAGAAACGGGCCGGTGGTATCGGCCCGCCGCGCCCAATCAGGCCGGGTTGTCTTGGTTGTATTGTCCCAGCTTGCCTTTCACCCTGACCAGACTGCCGGCTTTCAGGTCCGGCTCGAAGCGGGCCTTGCCTTCAGGGAACAGCAATACCACGGTGGAACCGAGCAGGAAGCGGCCCAGTTCGTCGCCTTTTTCCAGGGTAATGGGGGCGGTGCGCTGGTAGTCAGTAGTCACCACCTGTTTGGGCAGGGGCGTGACCTGACCGCTGAATACGGTTTCGATGCCGGCCACAATCATGGCTCCCACCAGAATCACCGCCGCCGGGCCGTGCTCGGTGTCAAAAATGCACACCAGTCGCTCGTTGCGGGCGAACAGATTGGGCACGCCATTGGCGGTGGCTTCGTTCACCGAAAACAGGTCGCCGGGCACATAGCGGGTTTCGCGCAGGGTGCCGGTCACCGGCATGTGCACGCGGTGATAGTCCCGGGGAGACAGATAGATGGTGGCGAACTGGCCATTGGTGAATTCGCTGGCCAGGGCGCTGTCGCCGCCGAGCAGGTCGTACAGGGAATAGTCGTGCCCCTTGGCCTGGAACACCTGATTGGCACGAATGGCACCAAGCTGGCTTACCGCCCCGTCCGCCGGGCAGGCGATGTCGGCGGCGTCAGACGCTTCCAGCGGCCGGGCGTCCGGCTTCAGCGCCCGGGTGAAGAAGGCGTTGAAGGTTTCGAACCGGTCCGGGTCTTCGATCTGGGCTTCGGACAGGTCAATGCCGAAGCGTTTCATAAAGAGGCTGATGAAGGTGGTCTTGATCCACGGTACTTCGCTACGCGCCAGCATGCCCACCAGTCGGGACAAACCATGCTGGGGAATCAGGTATTGCAGAGTAACGAAGAGCTTGTCGCGCCAGTTGTTCAAGAGATGTCCTTAACGTGGGTTATTCGGATTTTTCCGCCGGGGTATCGGGGTGGTTGCCCCATTCTGCCCAGGACCCGGCATAGCCGCGCAGGGTGGGGTAGCCGAGGATCTTGCCCACCAGCCAGGAAAAGCTGGAGCGATGGTGGGTCTGGCAATGGCAGATCACTTCCTTGTCGGGGGTGATGCCGCGGGCTTCCAGTTCGGCGCGGATCTCATCCAGCGGGCGCAGGCGCAGGTTGTTCTGCTTGTCCATGGGATCGGTCCACTCATAGTGGATCGCGCCGGGAATATGGCCGGCCTTCTGGGCAAAGGCGCGTACCCCGGAGAACTCCTCTTCCGAACGCGAATCCCAGATCGCCACCGCCGGGTCCTGATAATGGTCCAGCAGGTACGCCAGGTTCACCTCGGTCAGCGGATCATGTTCACCCACCTCATAGTCGCTGGCAGTGGGTTCGGTGGATTCGCTGCTGGTGGGGTGTCCCTCCGCCAGCCAGGCATGGATGCCGCCGTTGAGGTAGCTGTAATGCTTGTGGCCAATGGCATCCAGTGTCCACAGCAGCCGGCCGGCCCAGCCGCCGCCCTCGTCATCGTAGGCGACCACATGGGTATCCGGCGTCAGCCCCAGCTGGGAAAACAGGTCACTGAGGGTATCGTCATCGGGCAACATGCCCGGCGCCGGCTGGGCGCCGGTCTGCAACCGCTTGAAATCCAGGTGAATGGCCCCGGGCACATGGGCCTGGACATAGATGGTGGGCTTGCTCAGGTCAATAATGAGCAGCTTGTCATCGCCCAGATGTGTGGCGAGGTCGGCGGGTTCGAGCAGCAAAGGAAGCATGGGATCAGTGAACAGTTAATAGTGAATAGTGAACAGCGAAAACAGACATATCGCTGTCAGCGTTGGGGCATTGTCCCTTATTAACTGTTCACTGTTAACTGTTCACTGGTATCTCTCCCGGCCGTCTTCATCCAGCGTATCGGCGATCTGGTAAAAATTGGCCAGCCGTTCCTCGCTGATGTCGCCGCTTTCTGCCGCCATGATCAGGGCGCAGCCGGGCTCGTTGCGGTGGGAGCAGTTGCGGAATTTGCAGTGGCCGGCCAGGTCGGACAGCTCCCGGTAGCCGTGTAGCAGCTCGTCCTCGCTGATATGCCAGAGACCGAATTCGCGGATGCCGGGGGAGTCGATCAGCTCGCCACCGGTGGGCAGGTGGAAGAGCCGGGCGGTGACCGTGGTGTGCTGGCCCAGGCCGGAACTGGCGGACAGGTCGCCCACCTGCAGGTCGGCTTCCGGCAACACCGCATTGACCAGGGAGGACTTGCCGACACCGGATTGCCCCACGAATACACTGGTCTTGCCCACCAGGGCGTCCTGTAGCGGGGCCAGTCCGCGGCTGTCATGGGCGCTCACTTCCAGCACGGGATAGCCCAGGCGCTGGTACAGGGCTTTCAATTCGTCGATAAAGGGCCGCACCTCCTCATCGATCAGATCCGCCTTGTTGAGCACCAGGGTGGCAGGAATGTCAGAGAGTTCTGCGGCCACCAGGTAGCGGTCCAGCAGGGCACTGGAGGGTGTCGGCAAAGGGGCGAATACCACCAGCATCTGCTCCACATTGGCGGCCACGGGTTTCAGGTTGCCGTACATGTCCGGCCGTTTCAGTACCGTTTGCCGTGGCTCGATGGCCACCACCACGCCCAGGCCTTCGCTTTTCGGCGGTTGCCAGATGACCCGGTCGCCCACCACCAGTTGCTCCAGGGTGGCGCGGAAATGGCAGCGCATGGCATCCCCGTCGGCGCTTTCCACGCCCACCTGCTGGCCGAAATGGGCGGTGATGGTGCCGATCTGCTCGTCGCCCAGGTCGTCCGCCACCAGGGTCTCCAGCTCCGCGTTACGGCGCTGGGCCCGCTGGCGTTTCTCTGCCTGGATTTTTTCAATGCGCCAGCGTTGGCGGCGGTTGAGCTTGCGTTTGGCCACGAGGTATTCCGGTTGATTGGTGGCTGCATGCTACCATGCCGGTACAAAGCCATGATACGGAATCCCCATGACTGACAAGCGCAACAATCTGATCTGGATTGATCTGGAAATGACCGGCCTGAGCCCGGAGCAAGACCGCATCATCGAAATTGCCACCATTGTCACCGATGCCCAGCTGAACCCGCTGGCGGAAGGGCCGGTGCTGGCGGTGCATCAGAGCGACGACCTGCTGGACGGAATGGATGAGTGGAATACCGAACACCACAACAACTCCGGGCTGGTGGCGCGGGTAAAGGAAAGCCGCATCAGCGAGATGCAGGCACAGGCCCAGACCCTGGATTTCCTCAAAGAGTACGTGGAAGCCGGGATGTCACCCATGTGCGGTAACAGTATCTGCCAGGACCGGCGTTTTCTGGCCAACTACATGCCGGAGCTGGAAGCCTTCTTTCACTATCGCAATCTGGATGTGTCGACCCTGAAAGAACTGGCGCGACGCTGGAAACCGGAAATTCTGGACGGCTTTAAAAAGGAAAATAAGCATCTGGCGCTGGACGACATCCGCGAATCCATTGCCGAGCTGCAGTACTACCGTGAGCATTTTATTGATTGCTGATGGTTGCACGCGATACGCAACACGCGGCATGCAAAATCTTCGCCGTAGGAGCGTCGCTGGCGGCGCGATAAAACACCAGGATCAAAAGTCCTTTCACCACAGAGCACACAGAGGCACAGAGAAAATCCTGTCTTTTCCTCGGTGAGGTCTTTGACTTCTGGGTAAATCTGCTTTTCCGGGGTTGGGTGATCGCGCCGCGAGCGACGCTCCTACGGTTGGGGTGGGATGTGTTGTTCCAGCGCCCACTGCACATGCTCCTGCACCGTCTCATCCGGGTAATCCTGCCGATCCTTGAGGGCGTTGATGACGTCATCTGATCCCGGTGCATTGCCCAGCGCCACGGCGATATTCCGCAGCCATTTGGCATATCCGGCCCGGCGAATGGCGCTGCCGGCGGTGCGTTCCAGAAACTCTTCCTCGCTCCAGGAAAACAGGGTCACCAGATCGCTGTCGTCCAGCCCGTGACGGGGTTGAAAATCCCCTTCCCCGGTATGCTGGGCGAAGCGGTTCCACGGGCACATGAGCTGGCAGTCGTCGCAACCAAAAATGCGGTTGCCGATGCCTTCGCGCAGGTCTTCGGGGATGCTGCCTTCATGCTCGATGGTCAGGTAGGAAATACAGCGCCGGGCATCCAGTTCATAGGGGGCGACAATAGCGTCGGTGGGGCAGACGGTGATGCAGGCCCGGCACTTGCCACAATGGTCTTCGCCGGGCAGGTCCACCGGCAGTGGAATATCCGTATAGATTTCGCCAAGAAAGAACCAGCTTCCCGCCTCGCGATTCAGCACCAGAGTGTGCTTGCCCTGCCAGCCCAGCCCCGCCTTGGCGGCCAGGGGTTTCTCCATCACCGGAGCGCTGTCCACAAAGGCGCGGGCCAGCTGGCTGTCGGCCACCTCCTGGCGAATTCGGGCGGCCAGGGTGGCCAGGCGCTTGCGAATCAGCTTGTGATAGTCGCGGCCCAGGGCGTAGCGGGATACGTAGGCCTTGTCTTTTTGCTGCAGGATTTTTACCGGTTGGGTATCCGGCGGCAGATAATCCATCCGTGCGGAAATCACCCGCAGTGTGCCGGGCTCCAGTGCCTCCGGCCGGTAACGTTTGTTGCCGTGGGCGGCCATCCAGTTCATCTGGCCCTGGTAGCCTTTTTCCAGCCAGGCTTTCAGGTCGCTTTCCGCAGCATGCAGATCCGTGTCGGCAATGCCGATTTGCTGGAAGCCGAGCTCCCGGCCCCAGAGCTGGATCTTTTCTTTCAGTGCCTGCAGGTCCATGGTTTGAAGGGATATAATGCCGGGAAATGAGGAGCAAAGCGTAACATGACGACACTGCCGAAGGCTCTCTATACCGCAGCCCAGACCCGCGAACTGGACCGGCTGGCGATTGCTGCCGGTACCCCGGGGGCTGAACTGATGGCCCGGGCCGGGCAGGCGGCTTTCGATACGTTGTGTGAGCGTTGGCCGGAAGCCCGGCGTATCGCGGTGCTGTGTGGCGGTGGCAATAACGGGGGTGACGGTTATGTGGTGGCGCGGCTGGCCCACGCCGCCGGGTTGGCGCCACAGATACATTTCACCACGCCGCCGGACACGCTCAAGGGGGATGCCCTGACCATGGCCGACCGTTGCCGGGATGCCGGCATTCCCATGACCCCGCTGACTCTGGACAGCCTGCCGGAGGGAGCGGATGTCCTGGTGGACGGGTTGTTGGGCACCGGGCTTAGCGGTGCGCTGCGCGATGAAATGGCGGCCTTGCTGACCGCACTGAATGCCTTGCCGGTACCGCGAATGGCGCTGGATATTCCCTCTGGCCTGGGGGCCGACACCGGCGTGCCACTGGGGGCGGTGCTGGCGGCGGATCTGACCTGTACCTTTATCGGCCTCAAGCGCGGCCTGCTCACCGGTGAGGGTCCGGTGTACAGCGGTGAATTGTACTTTTTTGATCTGCAGGTTGATCGGGAGGTGTATTCCCGGGTGCCTGCGAATTGCCGGGTGCCGGAGCCCGCGGACCTGGCTGCGTTGCTGCCGCCGAGACGGGCCGATGGTCACAAGGGTCATTATGGCCATGTGCTGGTTATCGGCGGCGACCATGGCTTTGCCGGCGCCCCGGTAATGAGTGCCCAGGCTGCTGCCCGCTGCGGGGCCGGCAAGGTGAGCCTGATTACCCGCCCGGAGCATGTGGCAGTGGCGCTGATACGGCAACCGGAGATCATGGTTCGCGGCATAGAAAACGCCCGCGAGGCGCAGCCCCTGCTGGAAGCGGCCACGGTGATTGCCATTGGGCCGGGCCTGGGCCGCAGTGACTGGGGGCAGGCGCTACTCGCTCTGGCCCTGGAAAGTGGTAAACCGCTGGTGGTGGATGCGGATGCCCTGTCCCTGATGGCCGCCGATGATCGTATCGGCCACGGAGATTGGGTGCTGACGCCCCACCCGGGAGAAGCCGGTCGCCTGCTTGGGGTGTCCGCAGCGGAGATTCAACGGGATCGCTTTGCCGCCCTGGAGAGTCTGGCGGCCCGCTATGGCGGCACGGTATTACTGAAAGGCCTGGGCACTGTCATTCAGGGAGAGGACCACCTGGGCCAGCAGGGGCGCGCCCTGATTCGTGAGGGCAATCCGGGAATGGCCTCCGGAGGCATGGGCGATGTGCTCACCGGCGTGATCGCCGCCTTACGTGGTCAGGGTCTGACAAGCTATGATGCGGCGCGGCTGGGAGCCATGATTCACGCCCGCGCTGCCGATGCCTGTGCTGCCCGGCGAGGCCCCAGAGGGATGCTGGCGACGGACCTGTTGCCGTATTTGCGAACCGAGTTGAATGAAACCTGTCTGGCTGAATGACGAGAGCGTCGATGACTGTTGAGCATGTGGACCTGCCCGATGAAGCGGCCACTCTGGCACTGGGTGCCAGTCTGGCACAGCGTCTTGCTGCAGGTGGCTGCGTCTATCTGCAGGGGGACCTGGGTGCCGGCAAGACGACCCTGGTGCGGGGAATGCTGCGTGGCCTGGGGCATGAGGGTGCAGTAAAAAGCCCCACTTATACGATTGTGGAACCCTACGAGCTTGGCGGCGTCAATATCTATCACTTCGACCTGTATCGTCTGGCTGATCCGGAAGAGCTGGAAATGATCGGTGTGCGTGATTATTTCTCCCCCGACAGCCTGTGCTTGCTGGAGTGGCCGGAGCGGGGCGCCGGGGTGGTGCCTTCGCCGGATTTGACCATTACACTGGCCGTTAACGGCCATGGAAGAAAGGCGACCCTGGATTGGGCCTATGACGCATCGTGACAATAACAACAAACTGACGGCACTGTTCGTCCTTCTGGTCAGTGGCTTCTGGATGAGCCTGGCATTTGCCGAAACCAGCATTGATTCCGTGCGTCTGCACCGGGCGCCGGATCACACCCGTATCGTTTTCGATCTGCCCGCGCCGGTGGATCACAAACTCGACAAGCTGGCTAACCCGGATCGCATCGTGCTGGATCTGCTGGATGCCAGCCTGGGGTTCGACGTCAACACCCTGGACTACGCCAGCAGCCCCATCGCCAACATTCGTGTGGGCAAGCACAGTGACAAGACCCGTGTGGTCTTTGACATGAAAGACGGTGTGCGTACCCGCACCAACCTGCTCAAACCCATTGAGCCCCATGGCTGGCGTCTGGTGGTGGACCTGTTTGACAGCGAACTGCAGAGCCCTGCCAAGACCAGCCCGGAACCGGAAAAGAAAAAGGAGGCACCCAGCGAGCCCCGTTTGATGGTGGTGGCTATTGATGCCGGCCATGGTGGCGAAGATCCCGGAGCCCGTGGTCCCAGCGGCGTTTATGAGAAAACCCTGGTGCTGCAGATTGCCAGGAAGGTGGAGAAGCGGGTCAATGATCAGGCTGGCATGCGGGCGGTGATGGTGCGTGACGGTGATTACTATGTGCCCCTCGCCGAGCGTCGCCGCATCGCCCGGGAGGATCATGGTGCGGATGTGTTTATTTCCATCCACGCGGATGCCTTTACGGATGCCCGCGCCAACGGTGCTTCCGTGTTCGCTCTTTCCAGCAGCGGCGCCACCAGTGCCCGGGCTCGCTATCTTGCCAAGATCGCCAACGAATCCGACCGGGTGGCCGGGGTCTACGAGGAAGAGAAAGACGACAGTTCCTTGCTCAGCGTATTGGCGGATCTGCGCATGAACGGCTCCATGGCGGGCAGCCTTTATCTGGGGCGGCAAGTGCTTTTGGAAATGGGCAAGGTGACCAAGTTGCATGGCAACCGTGACCGGGTAGAGCAGGCCGGGTTTGCGGTGCTCAAGGAGCCGGAGATGGTATCGATCCTGGTGGAGACCGGTTTCATTTCCAATCCGACAGAAGAGCGAAATCTGCGCTCTTCCGCTCACCAGGATAAACTGGCCCGCTCCATCGTTAACGGGGTAGATGCCTATTTCCGTAACCATCCCGCACCGCATAGCTGGTATGCGGCCCAGCGGCGTGAACATGGTGAGCAATACCGCATTCAGCCCGGTGATACACTGTCGGAAATTGCCCGTCAGTACAGTGTGTCCGAACAGGCGATCCGCAATGCCAATGCCTTGAGTGGCGATCGCATTGTGGTCGGGCAGGTGCTGAAAATTCCCGGTTCGTGAATGGCCAGAAGTGCAGCGTTGTGTGGGGGCAATATTGGACACAGGATGCGAGTAACGCGTTGCGAAAAGCAAAACCGGTTTTGACTTTCGCTACTCGTAACTCGTTTCTCGCCACTGGCCTGTCAGATCGCTTCTGCATAACCCGTATCGTTACCTGAACCCCATCAACAGAGACGCCCGTGACAAAGATTCAACTGCTTGATTCCCGCCTTGCCAACCAGATCGCCGCCGGTGAGGTGGTGGAACGCCCGGCCTCGGTATTGAAAGAGTTGCTGGAAAATGCCCTGGATGCCGGGTCGGAATCCATCAGCGTGGATGTGGAACAGGGCGGCGTAAAGCTGGTGCGGGTGCGCGATAATGGCAGCGGTATTGATCGTGATGATCTGCCTTTGGCCCTGTCACGCCATGCCACCAGCAAGATTCGCGGGCTGGATG
The DNA here is from genome assembly GCF_001635525.1 of Alcanivorax sp. HI0007. Taxonomy (NCBI): domain Bacteria; kingdom Pseudomonadati; phylum Pseudomonadota; class Gammaproteobacteria; order Oceanospirillales; family Alcanivoracaceae; genus Alcanivorax; species Alcanivorax sp. HI0007. The sequence continues at coordinate 11,071 of NZ_LWEJ01000274.1, read as the reverse complement.
ATCTGGAAGCCATCGGCACCCTGGGGTTTCGTGGTGAGGCGCTGGCTGCGATCAGTTCGGTATCCCGGCTGACCCTGGCCAGCAATGTGGAAGGTGAAGCGGAAGGCTGGCAGGTGCAGGTGGAAGGGCGCGATATGGCGCCGACCGTGACGCCCGCCGGGCACCCCCGTGGTACCACCGTGACCATGCGAGATCTGTTCTTCAATACCCCGGCTCGACGGCGGTTTCTGCGCACCGAAAAGACAGAGTTCAATCACCTGGAAGAGGTGTTCCGCCGTATCGCCCTGAGCGAGTTCAATACCGCCTTCCGCCTTACCCACAATCAGAAGGTGATTCATCAGTTACCCGCGGGTCTGGATGACACCCTGCGCGCCGCGCGGGTGGCGAAGCTGTGCGGCAAGGGGTTCATGGAGCAGGCCATACCGGTGGATGTGGAGCGCGACGGCATCCGCCTGCACGGCTGGATGGGGCTGCCCACGTTCTCCCGTTCCCAGGCAGACCTGCAGTATTTCTACGTGAATGGCCGGGTGATTCGCGACAAGGTGGTCAGCCATGCGGTCCGTCAGGCCTATGCGGATGTGCTCTATCATGGGCGTCACCCCGCCTATGTGTTGTTTCTGGAACTGGATCCGGCCCAGGTGGATGTGAACGTGCATCCCACCAAACACGAAGTGCGCTTCCGTGAGCAGCGCATGGTTCACGGCTTCCTTTACAGCTCTTTGCATCGTGCCATTGCGGAGGTGCGCCCGGGGCAGTCGCCAGCGGCCACGATGGTGGACGAGGGGGAGGCGGTGATGCCGGCCATGGAGCCCAGCCAGGCCAGCATGTCCCTGTCGGCCCCGGCGGGGCGTCCCTCCTATTCACCACCGACGGGAAAGGGTTTCAGCTACGGTCAGGGCCTGCGGCAGGCGGATGCCTACGGCGCCCTGGTGCGGCCCCAGGTGGCGGAAAATCCGGTGATACCGCCGGCATCCGACCAGGAAACCGTGCCACCACTGGGGTATGCGGTGGCGCAGTTGCATGGCATCTTCATTCTCGCCGAGAACCAGCAGGGGCTGGTGGTGGTGGATATGCATGCCGCCCACGAGCGCATTACCTACGAACGGCTGAAACAGAGCTGGTCCGAGGACAAGGTACGCAGCCAGCCGCTGCTGGTGCCGGTGTCGCTGGCGGTGTCTTCCCGGGAGGCGGATTTTGCCGAGCAGCAGCCGGAGGTGTTTTCCCGGCTGGGGTTTATGGTGGATCGTGCCGGGCCGGAGACCCTGGTGGTGCGTGAAGTGCCTGCCATGCTGCGAGACAGTGACAGCGAGGCGATGGTCCGGGATGTGCTTTCCGACCTGCTGGCCCAGGGCAGCAGTGAGCGGATCGAACAAAAGCTGGATGAGTTGCTCTCCACCATGGCCTGCCACGGCAGTGTGCGCGCCAATCGTCGCCTGACCCTTCCGGAAATGAACGCCCTGCTGCGGGACATGGAAGCCACCGAGCGCTCCGGCCAGTGTAACCATGGCCGTCCCACCTGGACCCAGATGAGCCTGAAGGATCTGGACCGCTTGTTCATGCGGGGACAGTAAATGGCGTCTGAAAGCCCGGTATCGTCCGCTGAGAGCCAGACCGATCAGAGGCTGCCGGTGCTGCTGCTGATGGGGCCCACCTGTTCCGGCAAGACCGCGTTGGCCATTGAGGCGGCACAAAGCCTGCCCATCGAAATCATCAATGTGGATTCCGCGCTGGTCTATCGGGGCCTGGACATCGGAGCGGCCCGGCCCAGCGACGAGGAGCTGGCGGCGGCGCCGCACCGGCTGCTGGGGTTCCGAGAGCTGGATGCGCCTTACTCGGCGGCGGATTTCCGCGCCGATGCCCTGCGGGAAATCGAAGCGATTCATGCCAGGGGCAGACTGCCCCTGTTGGTGGGCGGCACCATTCTGTATTTCAAGGCACTGGTGGAGGGGCTGGCGCCCCTGCCCGAGGCGGATCCGGCGGTGCGCGCCGAGATTGCTGACCTGGCCGAGGCGCAAGGCTGGGCGGCAGTGCACGGGGCCTTGGCGCAAGTGGACCCGGTCAGTGCCGAGCGGCTCAAGCCCACGGACCGTCAGCGTTTGCAGCGGGCCCTGGAAGTGTATCGGGTCACCGGTCGGCCCCTCTCTGCCTTCCACGAAGAGCATCATACAACTGTCACACAGAACCGGGATGGTTTGAGTGAGTTCAGCGCCTTGCCCTGGCCGGTGTACAGTGCGGCCCTGTTACCCCCGGACCGTGCCTGGCTGCATGACATGATCGCGCAGCGTTTCCTGCAGATGCTGGAACAGGGTCTGGTGGAGGAAGTGCAGGCCCTGCGTCAGCGGCCCGGAGTGCACCGGGATCTGCCAGCCATGAAAGCGGTGGGCTACCGGCAGGTGTGGGACTACCTGGATGGCCAGCATGATTACGACACTATGGTAGAGAAGGGGATTGTGGCCACCCGGCAACTGGCCAAGCGACAGTTCACCTGGCTGCGAAAATGGCCCTATCTGGACAGCGTGGACAGTAACGATCCGTCACAACGACAGCGGCTAATTGAGCGGCTTGCGAAGATCTGTAAATCTGTGTTTAGTTAGCCCTGTTTCTGGACTTTTTGGTTTATAATGTCCCGGACACGGATTTTAGGCCATTTTGCGGTGATTTGAGACACACGGCGCAGAATGTGTTGGGTCGGGACCTGGAACCAATTTGCTGGGTTGTTGACAAAAATTTGCCCGATAGCGCATCGGGTGAAGGCAGTGACCGCATGGGACGGTTTCACTGTGTTACAGCGCTGATTGCCCGAAGTGTTGGGCACTACTTTTTACTGTTATTTCAAGGAGACTTGCCATGTCAAAGGGGCACTCGCTACAAGACCCTTTTCTCAACGCGCTTCGTAAAGAGCGTATTCCGGTTTCTATCTTTCTGGTGAATGGAATAAAGCTGCAGGGGCAGATTGAGTCTTTTGACCAATATGTCGTGCTGCTGAAAAATGCAGTCAGCCAGATGGTATACAAACATGCGATTTCCACCGTCGTGCCTGCTCGCAACCCTCGCGGTGGCGGCAACCCGGCGATGACCTCCACCGGTGCCGGTGCCCCGGGCGCGCCTGTTGCCGATGAGGGTTTCGGCAACCAGTAATCGTTGCCGCAGGCCCAGTAAAGAGCCACCTTCGGGTGGCTCTTTGCGTTCAGGCCTCTATCGGTGCCTGATCGATACTTTTCCCGCCGGTTTCCCTGTCTTCTTGCTCTGACTGGTTTAAACTGGCGGTCTCATCCCCCATGTCAGTTCTTTATGGACCTATTTGATCGCACAGAGCAAACCCGAACCGGCGCCGGTGAACGTGCCGTTCTGGTGCATTTGGACCTTCCTGACGCCATGGGGCGCGAAGACCTGGATGAGTTCTACCATCTGGTTACCTCCAGCGGCGTGGAGCCGGCGGCGGAGCTCACCGGCAAGCGCGATCGACCCGATCCGGCCCTGTTCATCGGCACCGGCAAGAGCGACGAGCTGGCCGCATTGGTCAGCGAGATCAAAGCGGATGTGGTGCTGTTCAATCATGCCTTGAGTCCTGCCCAGGAGCGCAACCTGGAACGGGTAGTCAAATGCCGGGTGCTGGATCGCACCGGCCTGATCCTGGATATCTTTGCCCAGCGCGCTCGTACCCATGAAGGCCGGCTGCAGGTAGAGCTCGCCCAGTTACGCCACTTGTCGTCCCGGCTGGTGAGAGGCTGGACTCACCTGGAGCGGCAGAAGGGGGGCATTGGTCTGCGCGGCCCCGGGGAAACCCAGCTGGAAACCGACCGACGGCTGCTGCGCGATCGTATCCGTGCCATTGAATCGCGCCTGGAGAAGGTCCGTAAACAGCGGGCCCAGGGACGGCGGGCCCGGCAGCGCTCCGAGACGCCACTGATTTCCCTGGTGGGCTACACGAACGCCGGTAAATCGACCCTCTTCAATGCCATCACCACCGGTGATGTCTATGTGGCCGACCAACTGTTCGCCACTCTGGATCCGACCTTGCGCAAGGTGAAGGTGCCGGGTGTGGGTCCCGCCATTCTGGCGGACACGGTGGGCTTTATCCGTCACTTGCCCCACCGTTTGGTGCAGGCGTTTCGCGCCACGCTGGAAGAAACCGTTAACGCCACCTTGCTGTTGCATGTGACAGATTGCAGTGCCGAGGAGCGCGACAGCAACGTGGCGGCGGTGAATGAGGTATTGGAAGAAATCGGCGGCGATAAACTGCCCGTGCTGCATGTCTACAACAAGGTGGATAACCTGGGGCATCCGCCGAAGATCGACCGGGATGAGCATGGGCTCCCCTGGCGTGTATGGATTTCCGCCCAGACTGGCGACGGCTTTGATCTGCTGTTCCAGGCCATTGCAGAGCGATTGGCCGCAGGCTGGGTGGACTGTTGGGTGCGTCTCCCGGCAACCGCAGGGCGTTTGCGCGCCCGCCTGCATGAAGCCGGCGAAGTGCTGGAGGAGCAGGCGGCCCTGGATGGCAGCATGCTGCTGCGCATCAATGTGAACCGGGTGCATTTTGAACGTCTGTTGCGTGAGCAGGGACTAACAGAAGATGAGCTGGTGGTGCCGGCCCCTGCGGTTGCAGGGGAGGATGCCCCTTCCTACAATTCACAACGCTCGCACGATGCGAGCCATCAATAATCCGGTGGGCCCAGGGCCCGGACCGATTGGAGACCTACATGGCGTGGAATGAACCCGGCGGCAACAAGCCGAAGGACCCTTGGGGTGGAGGCGGTGACCAGGGACCGCCGGATCTGGATGAAGCCCTGAAAAACCTGAAAGACAAGATCAACAGTGTATTCGGTGGCAAGGGCGGCAAGCCCGGTGGTGGCGCCGGCAGTGGCGGTGGGTCTCCCTGGCCGATGCTGATTATCGCTGCCGTGATCGCTGCCGTAGTGTATGGCCTGGTCGGCTTTTTCCAGGTGGATCAACGGGAGCGGGCCGTGGTGCTGCGTTTCGGTGAATACAATCGCACCGTGGATCCGGGTCTGCGCTGGCGCGCTCCGATCATCGAGCAGTACCAGAAAGTGGACGTGGAGCAGAACCGCCGCTTCGAAATTACCGAAGCCATGCTGACCCGTGATACCAACATCGTCAGCGTGACCCTGCAGGTGCAGTACCAGGTGCTGGATCCGATCCCGTTCCTGCTGAAAGTCGCCCGACCGGAAACCATCCTGGAACACGCGACCAGTTCCGCCCTGCGTCATGTGGTGGGCTCTTCCACCATGGATGATGTGCTCAAGGATAACAGGGAGGCGATCCGGGTACGGGTCCGCGAGCGTCTGGATGAATACCTGAACCGTTATGACACGGGCCTGGTACTTAAACAGGTGGTGCTGGATCGCACCCAGGCACCGGATGAGGTGCGTGATGCCTTTGATGATGTGTCCCGGGCCAAGGAAGACGAAGACCGTTTCAAGAAAGAAGCTGAAGCCTACCGTAACGCGGTGATCCCCCAGGCTCGGGGTGAAGCCAAGCGCCTGGAGGAGGAAGCGGAAGCTTACCGGAACCGTCTTATCGACAGCGCCGAGGGTGATGCGGAGCGATTTACCGACCTGTTGACGGAATACCGCAAGGCTCCGGATGTGACCCGCGAGCGTCTCTATCTGGAAACCATGACCGGTGTTTACAGTGCCACCAGCAAGGTGCTGGTGGATGTGGAGAAAGGCAACAGCCTGATCTACCTGCCACTGGAGCAGCTGGTCAAGGGCCGCAATGCCAAGACCCAGGTGCTGGAGCAGAGCGGCGCCAGCCAGAGCACTGGCTCATCCGCAGGCGCGGATGATGGCGGCAGTGGTCGCGAGGCTTCTCGCAGCCTCTACAGCACACCAAATCGGGAGTTGCGCTAATGAATAATCGTGGATGGTTGGCGCTGCTGGCTTTCGGGGTTCTGGCCCTGCTGGCGCTGGATTCCTTCTTTATTGTGAACCAGGCCGAAAAAGCGGTGCTCAAACAGTTCAGTCGGATCGACAAGGCTGATGTGGAGCCGGGCATTTACTTCAAATGGCCGTTGGTGGAAGAAGTGGTCCGGGTAGATGGTCGTGCCCTGGTGTATGACGTGCCCACCCAGTCTTTCCTGACCGCCGAGAAAAAGCTGCTCAACGTGGATGCCTTCGTGGTATGGCGGGTCAACAACGTGCAACGCTATATCGTCAGTGTGGGGGGCGGTTCTTCCAATGCCCAGGTCATGGAAGGGCGTGCCCGCCAGCTCCTGGACCCGCGTGTGAATGAGGCCCTGCGGAACGAGTTTGCCTCGCGGACGGTATTCCAGGTGGTTGCCGGTGAAAGCAATGTGGAAAAGCTTGAAGGCGATAAGGCGGTGCTGCGGGATCCAGTGACCGGTGAAATGACCGAGGTACCCCGCGACCAGCTGGATGAGTCCATCATTCGTGAGGCGGAAGGTGAAAGCGGTGCCGATAAGCCGGCCGGCGACAACCTGAAAATGGCCAACGACCAACGTGAAGCCCTGATGGATCAGGTTCGTGAGAAAGTGAACGAATCCACCCTGGAAGATCTGGGTATCGAAGTGGTGGATATTCGCGTGAAGCAAGTGGACTGGCCGGACCAGGTTCGTGGCCGGGTGTTTGATCGCATGCGCGCAGAGCGTCAGCGTGATGCGGCGGCGCATCGGTCCCAGGGCCGGGAAGAGGCAGAGAAAATCCGTGCCGGCGCGGATCGCCAGCGCAGCGAGATTCTGGCCGAGGCCTACCGCAAAGCCCAGGCCATCCGTGGTGAGGGGGATGCCAAGGCCGCGGCGACCTACGCCAAGGCCTATAATCAGGATAAGGAATTCTTCCGGTTCTACCGCAGCCTCCAGGCCTACAAGGAGAGCTTCAAGGACAAGGAAGATGTGCTGATCCTGGAGCCGGATGGCGAGTTTTTCCGCTACCTGAAAGGCTCTCAGGGGCAGTAAACACTTAAAAAGCCTGAAAAAAACCCGCTTCGGCGGGTTTTTTTTGGCCTCTACGATGTTGTGATTGCTGGCGATCTCATTGTTTTTACTTAGCTTTTTCCTGAATCGTGCTCAAAATGTAAATTCCCTACCTTGTTTTTTACAATCTTCACATGAAAACAACACAAAAAACGTGCAAAATTCGACCTGAGTCACAGTTTTGACGTGATGAAACAAGCCGAAAAACAATTTTCGCGTACCGAATCCGGCAGGATGCCTTGTTAACTGGTGTTGGGACCAGAAAAGAAAAGCCTGCCAAGATCATAGGGGATCGCCAGATGAACCGCTTTATTCTTGGGGCTTTGCTGTGCTGGGCAACCACCTTGTGGGCGGATGGCCCACTGACCAGCCAAATGGAAACCTACCTGGTGGCTGAAAAGGATGGCCAGGAAGTAATGACCGTCACTGAGGAAGCGTCTCCCGGTGATGTGATCGAATACCGACTGATCTATACCAACCAGTCGGAACAACCGCTTTCCGGCCTGGAAATCACCGGGCCGATTCCCGCCAGTACCGCTTACCTCGCCAACTCGGCCGACACCGATGTGGAGGCAGTATTTACTGTCAGCATCGATGATGGCAGCAGTTTTGAGGCGGAGCCGGTTACGCGCTCAATCACTGGCCCTGATGGCCAGACACAGAACGTCATTGTTCCTCCGAGTGACTACACCCAGCTGCGCTGGGTTCCGCAAAGCGGAATCCAGCCAGGCCAGGTACTGGAATACCGGTACCGGGTAAAGGTGCAGTAACCGGAGGAACATGATCAGGGCCCACCCGGGCCCGGGAAGTCTTGTGCGAGCGACTTGTATGTCGCACTGGGGGAGTGGCTCACACCGCGTGTGGAGGGTCGCTCTGGCAAGGCTTTCAGATCAGAAGTAGTCCGAAACTTAAACTCCAATTAAAGGAAACAGCCATGAAACTCGCCTTTCAAAGGGGCCTGTTGTCTGCGCGTGTGTCCGCCTCGGTCATGGGGTTGGGGTTGGTGCTTGCCGCCGGGCAAACACTGGCTCTGACACCTGCCGGGACCGACATTAACAACCGGGCGACGGTGACCTATGAGGACGCCAACGGCAACAGCTATTCGGCCCAGTCCAATGAATCCACGGTAACCGTTGCGGAAGTGTATGCGGCGACCCTGGAAAACGATGGCAGCAAATCCGGTGCGCCCGGTGAGACTGTCTACTTCACTCACACCCTGACCAATACCGGTAATGCTGCCGACAGCTTCAGTGTTGACGGCCTGGCGGGTCTGGACGCTGCTACCGGTGCATCGACCTACACGGTGTATCTGGATGCCAACGGTAACGGTGTGCCGGATGCCGGTGAGTCTGCGGTTACCAGCGTCAACCTGAATGCAGGACAACAGGCTGAACTGATTGTTGCGGTACCCGTGCCTGCCGGCGCCAGTGCCGGCGACACGATCGAGTCTACCCTGCTGGTGGAGTCCAACGGTGGCGGTGCAGGTACCGTTGAGGATATTGGTGCCAACGGCGATGCCGGCACTTACGATGCCGACGGAGACAGCACCCCGGACGGTAACGACACCAACAACAATGTGGTGACGGTAACCACCGACGCGGTACTGCAGCTCAGCAAAACCGCAGTGCCCAACTTCACCGACAACACCATCACCTACACCCTGGAAGTGAAAAACAACGGCGGCCGGGCGGCGGAAGATGTGGACATCTTCGACCCGATCCCTGCCAATGCCACCTTCGCGGAAATCGTTTCCGTGAACGGTCTGCTCGCCTCCAGTGGTGACCAGTGGCTGGATAACACGGGTGCGTTGCAGTCCCTGCCCCACTCCTATGCCGGTGTGGCAGATCTGGCCGATGTGACTGAGCCTGCGGGTGTGGACCTGGACGGTAACGGTACCACCGGTGAAACCCTGAAAGGTATCAACTTCCGTGATGCCATCATGGGTGTTAATACCACCGTGACCGTGGTCTATAAGGTCGACTTCGATGGCACCCTGGCCTCCGGTACCCAGATCCGCAACACCTTTGCGGCAGAAGGGGATCTGGATGGCGACGGCAATGCGGATGACCCGTCCACATCCAACACCACCACCACCACCATCCAGCAGATCTATGCCGTGGACGCAACCGATACCGGCGATGGGGCCGATGCGGATGCGACCCTGAACGACGTTGCGCTGCAGGATGAAGCCAACTCCGGCGCTGTGGTGGCGTTTGCCAATATCGTTGCCAACAACGGTAACGGCAGTGACGTGTTTGATCTGAGCATCGGTAACGATGCGGGTACCGGTTACACAGGTACAGGCACGGTGCCGGCGGGTGCCCAGGCTTTCCCGGCGGGCACGCTGTTCACCTTCTGGAACGCGACCAACAATACCCAGCTGACCGACACCAACGGTAATGGTGTGCCGGATACCGGCACCATTGCGGCAGGTGCGGATCGTCGTATCACCGTGCGTGCCCAGCTGCCTGCTGGTGTCAGCGGCACGGGGCCTTTTGTGGCGACCATGGTTGCCACCTCCTTCGGCGACAACAGCGTCAGCGATGACAAGCTGGAAGTGCTGAGTGAAATCGTAGCCCCGGCAGTGGATTTGGCTAACAGCTTTACTGCCGATCTGACGGATGCCGGCATCGACGCGGATGCGTTCAATGCGGCGGCGCCGACCACGACCACGCCAGTTGCTGTCGGTGGTGTTGCCACCTTCCCGCTGTTCGTGGCCAATAATTCCGGTAATGCCCAATCCTTTACCCTGGGTGCGGATCTGCCTGCGGGCTGGTCGGTGACCTTCCGCGAGGTGGGTGTGGACACCAACGGTGACGGCACGGCAGACAACACCAGCAATGCGGGCAACGTGGTGACCGCCACGCCGAGCCTGCCTGCCGGTGCGGTGTACCAGTACGAAGCTCAGGTGCAGGTCTCCAGCCAGGTGGCTCAGGCCCTGTCCAACTTCGAGGGCACTGTCGCCAGCTCCGGTCTGGATGATGTGGACGGCAACGGTGACAGCGACGGGGACTACCCGATTCGCTTTACGGTGGTGTCTACCTCTGATGGCACTATTACCGACCAGAAGCTGGATGCGGTGGATGTGATCGCCAACCGCAATGTCACCGTTTCCCCGGATGGCGCCAACCAGGTGCAGCCCGGTGGTAATGTGGATTACACCCATGTGATCGCCAATGGTGGTAACACTACCGAAGCCGTGGAAATCACCGGAGTGAACTCCCTGGCCGGTAATGGCTGGAGCAACAATACCCAGTTGTTCATCGACACCACCAGTGACGGTACCCCGGATTCCTGGGTGCAGCTGGCGAACCTGCCGACGGCAACGGATGTGGCCGTTCGTACCCCCAATGGCAACACCATCCTGGTGGATATCGACAATGGCGGAGCCAACCCGCTGGTGACCCTGCAACCCGGTGAGCGCCTGGATGTGCGCGTTACCGTGTTTGCACCGTCCAATGCGCCTGCCGGCACGGTAGACACCTACACCCTGACCGCCAGCAACGCCAATGTGTCTGACTCCGCCACCGACACCACTGAAGTGGTGGTCGGCCAGGTGCGTCTGGACAAGCAGGCGGCCATTGATACGGCCTGTGATTGTGCGGGCGGTACCTGGCCCGTGGGCGGTTTCGAGCCGGTGCAGTCCAATCAGGTCGAGCCCGGCCAGTGTGTGGTGTGGCAGCTGACCGCCACCAACGAAGGCGCGACCACGGCTGAAAACGTGGTGATCACCGATGAGACCACCGAGTTCACCACCTTCCAGTTGGCGGACGATGCGGTGCGTGCCTCTGACGGTGCGACCACGGCCAACACTGGCACCTTGCCGGTGGTGGAGTGGGAAGTTGGCCAGCTGGTATCGGGTGACAGTGCCCGTACCCAGTTCTGTGTCGAAGTGAACTAACGCTCCCCCAGGCATTGCCCTCCCCTTCGGGGGAGGGCTTTTCCAGGGCCGGTGCGCCGGGTCTGGAAAAGCCCCTGAGGCATAAAAACAACGGGTAAAGAACGCTCAATGAAACTGCTTGCCGCCATTCGCATTGCTGTTGTCAGCATGCTGGTCATGACCAGCGTGCTGCTGCATGCTGCCACGGCGCGGCAAGCAGTTTCATTGAGCGTTCT
>NZ_LWEJ01000273.1:0-10469 GCF_001635525.1 Alcanivorax sp. HI0007 | reverse complement strand
GAATCGTTGCTGACCACCGCGGTGGTCAGCAACGATTCCGGCCTGATGCATATCGCTGCGGCGCTCAAGCGGCCGCTGGTGGCCGTGTACGGTTCCACGTCCCCAGGTTTTACCCCGCCATTGGGTGATAGAGTGGCAGTGGTAAGGCTGGGGCTGGAATGCAGCCCCTGTTTCGAACGGGAATGCCCGCTGGGGCATTTGAATTGTCTGCGCCAGCTGCCCCCTTCGCAGGTGATCGATGCCCTGCAGCAGCTGGAAAGCGCGGATGCCTGAGTTGACGGCGAGCGGGTTCTGACATGCGTGTGCTGCTGATCAAAACCTCCTCCATGGGGGATGTGATCCACACCCTGCCGGCACTGACCGATGCCCTGGCGGCCATCCCCGATCTACAGGTGGATTGGGTGGTGGAGGAGGCCTTTGCCGATCTGGCTCGCCGCCACCCGGCGGTGCATCAGGTGTTCCCCTGTGCCCTGCGTCGCTGGCGCAAGCATCCTTTCAAGGCGCGCCGTTCCGGTGAGTGGGCGACCTTCAAATCTGCCGTTCAAGCCAGTAAATACGATGCGGTCATCGATGCCCAGGGGCTGATCAAGAGTGCCTTTGTGACCCGGCTGGGGCGGGGACCAAGTTTCGGCCTGGACAAGCACTCCGCCCGGGAAGGGCTTTCCGCCCGGGTGCTGGATCATCCTCTGGCCGTGGCAAAAGGGCAGCATGCCATCGATCGGGTGCGACAGCTTTTTGCCCTGGCGCTGGGTTATACATTGCCCGGCAGCGCCCCGGACTACGGCTTGCCGCGCAGCCACGTTCCCACATCCTTGAATCGACCGGCGCAGCTGGTGTTCTGTCATGGCACCACCTGGCCCACCAAACATTACCCGGAAGCCTTCTGGCGCCAGCTTGTGGAGCTGGCCAGCGCGGAGGGGCATAGCGTTTTTCTTCCCTGGGGCAACCCGATGGAAAAGGACCGCGCCACTCGTCTCGCCGATGGGCTGAGCGGGGCGCACGTGCTGCCGCAAATGGGCCTGGATGCCCTCACCGACAAGTTGCTCGGCTGGGACGCCTTTATTGCCGTGGATACCGGCCTGGCCCATCTGGCGGCGGCGGCGGGTCTGCCTGGCGTGGCACTTTACGGCCCCACCGACCCGGTGCTCACCGGGGTGCAGGGCGCCCGCGCCCACTCTCTGGCAGCGGATTTTCCCTGTGCGCCCTGCGTACAGGAGAAATGCACCTATCGCGGTGAGCTGGGCAAGGGAGTGGAGCCGCCCTGTTTCAGCAGCCTGAAACCGAAACAGGTGTGGCGGGAATTGCGGAGGCGCACCGCATGAAACTGGCCATGGCGCTCTATCATTACTTCCCCTATGGCGGCCTGCAGCGGGATTTTGCGCGCATTGCCCGTGAGGCGGTGAGTCGGGGGCATGAGGTCGTGGCGCTGGTGAGCGACTGGCAGGGTGAAACCATTGACGGTGTCACCGTGCAGCGCATCCACGTGTCAGGCGGCAGCAATCATGGACGCATGCGCTCCTTTGCGAGGGGCGTTCTTGCCGCCCGGGCAACTGGAGGCTTTGACCGGGTGGTGGGTTTTAATCGCCTGCCGGGTCTGGATGTGTATTTCGCTGCTGATAGTTGCTTTGCCGAACACCTCAGTAGCAAGCCGACACCCGTGCGTTGGCTTCCACGTTATGCCAGTTACCTGAAACTGGAACAGGCAGTGACGGCGGCGAATGGCCCTCTGATTCTGTTTCTCAACGACGATCAACGGGATCAGTACCTGCGCCATTATCCGTTGGCGGCAAATCGCTATGCGGTGCTGCCGCCGGGCATTGAAAGAGATCGTCAACGGCCTGCGGATCATGAGGCCCTGCGGCAACAAACCCGGGAAAGCCTGAGTGTTGATGAGCAGGAAACCCTGCTGTTGTTTCTTGGTTCCGGCTTTAAGGTCAAAGGTCTGGATCGGGCCCTCAAGGCTTTCGCCACTTTGCCGGAAACCGCGAAGTTGATGATCGTGGGCAACGATCAGGCCGATGCCTATCTGTCAGGTTTGGCCGAATCCCTGCGCTGTCGCATTCTTGTGCTGGGGCCACGGGATGATGTCACCGCCTTGATGCAGGCGGCAGATATGCTGTTGCATCCTGCCTATAGGGAGTCTGCCGGTATGGTATTGCTGGAAGCCACGGTAGCGGGGTTGCCGGTGCTGACTACGGATACCTGTGGCTATGCCCGCTACGTGCGTGAAGCGGGTTCCGGTGAAATTGTCCTGTCTCCGTTCAGCCAGCAGGCGCTGGATGACACCCTGCAGAAAATGGTGCGCCAGTTGCCGGGGCCCTGGCAGGAAAATGGTGTGGAGTATGGACGCAACCCGGCCCTCTATTGTCTGGCCCAGACAGTGATGGATCAGGTGGAGAACTGGACACCATGAAGCTTTTCCTGCGCGATGACATTGTCGCCCTGTGGGGCGACCGTGACCCTTTCTACCAGGCCGCCGAGCAGGAAGGTGAGATCTTCCGGGCCCGGGAGGGCCGCCGCACCCTGCGATTTGCAGGCAATGGTCGCAGCTATTTTCTCAAATACCATGGTGGCATTGGCTGGAAGGAAATCTTCAAGAATCTGACCCAGGGAAAATTGCCCGTGCTGGGTGCCATGGATGAAGTGGTAGCCATTGATGCGGTGCGTGGCGCAGGCCTGGATACCATGACGATTGCGGCCTATGGTTCCCGGGGAAGGAATCCGGCGTTGGTGGAGTCTTTCATCGTAACCGATGATCTGGTGGGTACGTTGAGCCTGGAAGATCTCGGTGAACGCTGGATAAAGGATCCTCAGGCGTTGCCGCCGACCTTCAAGCGGGCACTGATTGAGCGTGTGGCCACGATTGCCCGCACCATGCATGGCGCGGGGATTAATCACCGGGATTTCTATCTGGCCCATTTTCTGATGCGCGATGAAGATGCGGCGGCGAATAATGCGGATGGCCCCTTGTACCTGATTGACCTGCATCGCTCCCAGGTCCGTAGCCAGGTTCCCCGTCGCTGGCGTATCAAGGATCTGGGTGGGTTGTATTTTTCCACTGCCCGGTTCGGTATGACACATCGCGATCTGCTGCGGTTTATACGTAGCTACAGTGGTTTGCCGCTGCGGCAGGCGCTGGCTGACGACAATATCTGGTCAGGGGCCCGTCGCGAGGCAGAAAAAATCTATCGTCGCTATTTTGAAGTGGAGCCAAAGCTCCCGCTGCAGTTCAACGAACACCCGGGAAAGGATATCTGAGCTGATGGCGGATTCGTCACGGGACCCCACCGCAACCCTGCTGGCCAGCCGTGAAACCGCTTTGCCGGTGACGCTGACTCCGCATGGGCATGTGCTGGAGCTGCAAGCCTTGCTGCGTTTCATGCCGGAACGACGCGCTGTCTATTCCGGGCTGCTGGATGGGCAGCCAGTGATTATCAAGCTGTTTTCTGCGCACCCCCGCTCCCGCCGCGAGGTGCAAACCGAGCACCAACGACTGGCGGCATTGGCTGAAAAGCAGGTGCCAGCTCCCCGGGTATTGTTGCGGGATTACCCCGGTGAGACAGCCTTGCTGGTACTGGAACATTTGGGGCAGATGTCGGCCAAGGTGCGTTTGCAAAAAATGTCTGCTGGGGAGATCCCTGGTCTGGTACTGGAGCTGGTGGCGCTGACCCGCAACATGCACCGCCAGGGTGTGGTGCAAAATGATATCCACCTGGATAACTTTATTTTAGCCGAAGGTAGTTGGCATGTGATTGATGCGGGGGATGTGGAGGTGGCTGATGCTCCCGTAGAGAAGAGCAGGGCCCTGGCCAACCTGTCACTGCTGCTTGCCCAGTTTCCTCCTCTGTCCCTCCCTTCCGCACAACAGGTCGCGGACGCCTACGGAGATGCGTTTTCGCCACAGCAGCTGGCAGACTGCCTGAAAAAAACACGCCAGGCACGTTTGCGAAAACTGGTTAAAAAGTCCCTGCGAAACTGTACCGAATTTGTGGAGCTGGATGGCAAGGGATATACCGGTATGGGGCGACGTCAGGATCAGTCACTGATTGATGCCTTGCTCGACCATGGTCTGGATGCGCTGCTGGAAGACAGTGAGCGGTTGAAGGACGGCAACAGCGCCACCGTCGGTCGGGTTCGCCTTCATGGTGAAAGCCTGGTTATTAAGCGGTATAACGTGAAAAGTGCCTGGAAAAAACTGGCGCGTCAGTTCAAGAGCCGGGCAAGAAACTCCTGGCTCAATGCCGCCTACCTGGGCCTGGTGCATGTGGAAACACCGCAAGCGGTTTGTTATCTGTCCAGCAAGCCGGCCGGATTAACCGATCGAGAGTATCTGGTTTGCCGCAATGCGCAGGGAAAAATGCTGCCGGAGATCTGTGAAGATGGCGGGATGTTGCGAAGCCGTGCGTTGAGTCAGATGGCGGATTTTTTTGCGGTGATGCGTCTGATGGCATTCAGTCACGGTGACAGCAAGTACACAAATTTTCTGTTCCGTGACGGGGAACTGCAGGTGCTGGATCTGGATGGCATGAGCCGGGAGCCGGGTCGTGGTTTGGAACAGGATCTTGCGGCGCAGCGCGAGCGGCTCTTTGAAAGCTGGCGTCCCCGCGAGGCGCTGGCGCCGCAAGCCCGTCAGGAATTTCAGGCGTTGTACGACGCGCGAATCCAATCCATCGAGAGTTGGTTATGAAAACCCTGGTTGTGTCCACTGACGGCAAGCTGATGGTGACGCGCCCCATTTGGGAAGCGGCAAAGCAGTACTTTGATTTCGATCACGTGGAAGTGACCCGCGAGCATGGACTGGAAGCCTATTTCAATGAGGCAGATTTCAGTGGCTATGATCGCGTCATCGCGGATACCAATCTGCGTCGGCTTGGCAAGCGCTACTCTTGCCTGAAACGAGCGCCCGGGCTGGTGATCTTTGATCATGATGTTTGTCAGAATAACGTTCCTTCCAGCGAGTGGTATCGTCGTTATCCCGCCGTGCTTCGCGACCTTGGAAGAGCAAGAATCATTGTTTCCGGTGCCGGCCTGGCGCAACAACTCCGTGATGAAGGGATTGATGCCTGCTTCCTTCCCAAAGGCTACGACGGCAACACTATTTCCGATCTGGGTCTGGAGCGCACTGTCGAATCTGCATTTGTGGGCCGCGTAAAAAACAAGGTCTACAAAAAACGAAAGCGGTTTTTGCTCAGACAGGAGAAGCTCGGCAAGGTGCAGCTTTTGCGTGCAGAACCGGGCGAGCCTTATAACCGGTTGCTTAATACGATTCGGGTGTTTGTCAGTGCGGACATTGGCTTCAACGAATACATGATCAAGAATTTTGAAGCCATGGCAGCGGGATGTGTGCTGTTGGCCTGGCGGCAACCGGCCCTGGAGCAGCAGGAGCTGGGTTTCGTGGAAAACGAAAATATTGTCTTGTACGACAGTGAGGCCGAACTGCATGAAAAGTTGCAATGGCTTCATTCCAATCCGGATAAAGCGGCGGCGATTGCCCGGGCAGGGCAGGTCGTTGTCAGGGAGAAGCATACCTGGGCCTGTCGGGCTGCCACCTTCCCCGCCCTGCTGGCGGCGGATATCAAGACCGCCCCATCGCCGAACTGGCGGGATAAAGTACGATTGCTGGGAGCCGGTAAATGAGTGCGACCTATCTGCATGTAGTCGGATGCCCGCGCAGTGGCACAACTCTCATGGCGGAAATGCTGGTGGCCTGCTATCCCCATGAGGGCCACTCGGAGCATGAGGAAACTATCTTCAAGGTGAAGCCCCAGGCAAGTGGGCTGCGGCTTTCGAAAAAACCCAACGATGCCTTGTGGATGGCGCCGCTGCTTGAGCGTGACCCAAATCTTTATGTCATTGCCATGATGCGGGACCCCCGCTCGGTGATCTGCAGCATGCACAAGGCCTGGCCTGGCATGTATTTCTGCAACTATCCGGTATGGAAGCGGGCAGAAAAAGCTATAACGGAAATCCAGGCCCACCCCAGGGTGATGGTGCTGCGCTACGAGGATCTGGTCAGTGACCCCAAAGGCGTGCAGCAACGTATGGAAGACATCTTCCCTTTTCTTCAACGAAGCCATGATTTTGATCGATTTCACGAAGTGGCCGAGGCTGGTGAAGATGCCCAGAATGCGCTTGGCGGGCTGCGCCAGGTGGATCTGTCGCGGATCGCCGGTTGGCGGGAGCATCTGCCACGTCTGAAGCAGCAGCTACAGCGTTACCCTCAGCTGGCGCAGGATCTGATCACCCATGGTTACGAAAGCAATAATGACTGGCAGGCGCAGCTGGAGGGGGTGACAGCAGAGACCTTTCCCTGTCGTTATTCCGACTCTTCCGAGTTCTGGAAGCATCTGGAACAGAAGCTGCGGTTTATCGGCAAGCGCCGACGCTATTTCCGTGACAGAGGGCTTTGATCATGCAAACCCTTCGTGAGTTCGTGTTTCTGGGGCTGGCCAACCACCTGCCTCGCCTGCGGTTCAGTGACAAATGGCGCTGGCTGCTTCTCAAGGCTGCTGGCTTTGATATGCAGGGACGTTCCACGGTCTATGGTCCTGTGGTACTACGCCCGATTGGCGCTGCCGCAAAGGTGCATATAGGTAAAGGCTGTTTTATCAATACCGAGGTGCGTTTCGCCTGCCCCAAGGCTCCGATTACCCTCGGCGAACGTTGTCGTATCGGCCCCCGAGTCTGCTTCGAGGGCGCGCAGCACAGTCTTTATCTCAATGAAAAGGGGCGCCGTGGCACTACGGGTGCACCAATCTCACTTGGCAGTGATGTGTGGATTGGTGCCGGGGCAATCATCATGGCCGGTGTTTCAATAGGTGACGGCGCGGTTGTTGCCGCTGGTGCCGTTGTTTCAAAATCTGTTGATCCTTTTACTCTGGTGGGCGGAGTGCCGGCAAAAAAAATCAAGGATCTTAAAGATGTTTTTTAAGATCATTTCGGTGGCTTAGTCCTGCGATAAAGCCGAAAGGAAGCCAGAAGATAAACCATATTGCTGAAGGCGGTGCAATAAGCTTGCTAAGGTCAGTTAAAGACAGGAATAGCGCCGCCGTAATCGCTGGTATTGCAGCGATAAGGTAGCTCATATTTTTCTTTGCCATGATCAGCGGTGCTGAAATAGTGGTTGCGAAAAGCAGGATAACGCCTGTCAGGCCACTATAGACCCAGGTTGATAGGCCAAGGTTATGCGGGTGCTGAATATGCAGCTCTGTCACTGGTACGAGGCTTTGGGATAGCTCTGTGTCAACGAACTTTAAATTAATCCCTCTCCCAAAAAATAATGTGTCCTCCAGTGTTTTTATCGTTGCTGCCCAAATATCAATCCTGTGGGTGCTGCCTCTCGCGATAAGCGAGTGAAAGAAGTCAGGTATAACCGCATACAAAATAATCAGGCTAAGACATGTTGCCAAAACTGCGATCCACTTGGTTTTTTGGGGTACTGGGCTTGTAAGACACAGGGCTGCCCCCCATGCGCCTAATGCCAGTAATGGCCCCCGGCTGGCAGTGGTCAATGTGTATATTAAAAGGCATGAAAAAAGTATAGCGGCTAGTTTGGTCGGAAACTTGCCAAGCGCTTGCAGCATCATAACGGCCGATGCCGAAACCGCGATCAATATTGATGGCCCCATTATGGGGTGTTGAATGATGCCGGGGCCCATGTTGCGACTTGGGGCGTCTGAAGAGAAAAAGTAATTGAGTATGGTGTATACGCAGACAGCCAGTGTTGCGATGCACAGATGAAGTGCAGTTTCTTTCAGCTTTTCTTTCGGGGAGCAGGAGATGAAAATTAATCCTAGCCAGAAGAAAAGCAAACCTGTTCCCCAGCGTATGTAGCTGCTGAACGCATCACCTTCCCCCCAGAAGAGAGTAGCCATCGTATAAAAAATCAAAGCAACACCAAGTAACGCGCTTGAATTCAGTCTTCCTGGCAGTTCTTTTCTTTTGTCCCAGAGCGTGTAAGCAATAAACAAAGCGAAAAAATTAAAAAGCCACCTGGATAATTGGCTGTCAGCTGAAATCAGCATAGACGTGTAGAACGGTATGATAAGGACCGAGGGGTGGACAGCTTTTTCAGAAGGCAGTGTCATTTTTAAAGCGTTCATTTTTGTGGTTCGGGTTGCGATTTCTGGACTGTTCAAAATGGCTCCGCTGGAAAGTCAGTAAAATGATTTTCCATCAGGCTGATGTTTGAACCGTTTATGCACCCATAAATATTGTTCCGGGTGTTTGCGGACATAGTGTTCGATGGTCTGGTTGATGCGTGCGGTATCCGCCTCGTCGTCGCCGCTGGGGAAATTCTCCAGTGGCGGACCGAATTCAATTTGGTAACGGCCGCCGGGCAGGCGGTAGTGAGCCGTGGGGATAACGCGAGCCTTGCCCATTCTGGCAATGCGGCTGGTGGCGGTGATGGTGGCGGCGGGGATACCAAAGAACGGTACGAATACCGCGTGGGCGATGCCGTAGTCCTGATCCGGTGCGTACCAGAGCACTTCGCCATTGCGGAGCAGACGAATCATTTGCCGGATATCGCTGCGGGGAACATTGCCTTTCAGGTAGTTGCCGCGGCCCTGATTGATCAAGCGGTCGATGACCCGATTGTCATTGGGTCGGTAAACGGCGTAGAAATCCATCAGATATCCAAGCAGCCGCGATCCCACATCAATGCTGTTGAAGTGCATTCCCAGCAACAGGACTCCTTTGCCTTCAGCGCGGGCCTGTTCAATATGCTCCATTCCCTTGATCACCAGGCGCTTATCCAGATCGATGCGGTGATTGCTGAAGCTGCCGGCCATTTCCAGGATGGCCTCGCCGGTGCTGATCACGCTGCGGCGGGCGAGATTCTCCTGCTCCTCAGGGGTTAATTCAGGAAAGCAAAGCCGGATGTTGGTACGGGCGATGTGGCTGCGTCTTTTTGCCAGTCGCCATGCCAGATGCCCGAGCCCTCTGCCTGTCGCCAGCAAAAAGTTCCAGGGGAGCTGGCCAACCAGCCAGAACAGTCCCACACCGATCCAGGAAGGGTACAGTCTGGGATCAGACAATCGGGTAGGGCGGTTTGTTCGTTTTCCCATGCAAGACTCGGAACAGATCTATCGGCTATTGGGCCTGATTGAAGGACGCTCGCTCAGCCGGGCCAGTAACAGGGCCAGAGGCAACCAGACACTGAGCCAGCTGGCATGAAAGGGCACCAGCAGGAAGGCACCAGCGGAAAATGCCATGAAAAGACCGGGTAGAACGGCGATGGAATAGGCCGCGTCTTCATGCCAGTTGATCTGCCGTTGCAGAAGTGCAGTAAAAGGGCTGATCCAGCTGGCGAGAAACAGCACCAGCCCGACCAGGCCTACGCTATGAATCAGCAACACAAACAGATTTCGTGGATGTGCCAGGCTGAGCAGACGATCATTGTCCCGGGCCAGTACGCTGTTGAGTGTCTCCTGATTAAGGCCATTACCGATCAGTGGATGCAGGAAATAGTTGCTGAGGGTGAAGTCGCTACGTCCCTCCAGCATCAGATAGACACCGGCCAACAGAGGAACAACGGCCAGCCAGGCCCGGCGCTGACGGCTGGCAAGCCAGCTCAGGGCGAGCATGACTGCCATCAGGCCCAAAGGCAGGGAAGTCAGGCACAAGAAGACAAAGCCCACGGCGGCGCCCACCAGTCGGCGACCCCCTTTGCCGCTGAATCCCTCTTCCATTCCCTGAGCGAGAAGAATAAAGGTTGGGGCGACCATGGCCATCAGCGCGACGCTGGGGTCCAGGGACGGCAGGTGAAAGATCAGGTTGGCCGGTTCACTGAACAGCGGGCTGCTAAGCGGCTGGGTGGTGTAGTAGCTGATCATCACCATGGTAACCACAACCATGGCGCAGAGTGCGCCATTGGCCAGCGCCTGTTTGAAGGTGTTGCGGAAATACAGATGTAGCCAACGGAAAATACCCACCATGACGATGATCTGCACCATGCCCCGCACCGCCCGTGAGGTATTGGGTTCTTCCGCCCAGGTGAAACTCAGAGCGGCCCAACCGATAAACAGGTAGAGCGGGACCAGCAGCGGTGAAGTCATCAGCCGATAGTCGCCGCTGACCACGGCGCGGGTCAGCAAGGTGAGTGCCGGCAGGAAGAAAAGCACATCCAGCACGTTGAGAAAACCAATGCGGGAATTGAACAGGAAGGCGCCGCTGAACATCACCGCAAAGGACAGGGTCAGCCACCAGCGTAGCCAGCGACCTTGCATGATGTTGGGGGGAAGAGGCGGCATAGCGTTCCTGTAGCTCCTGAAGTCGGCTTAATTGGCGCACATGATACCTGTCTGATGGAGGGATGCGTAGCCGCGGCAAAGTGTAAAGGTGGATCCACTACACTGGCTCTGCCCCTCACCGGTTCATGTGACCGTTTCCTTGAGTCCTTTCAGCAGGTTAGCTGGTTACTTGCCTATGCTACACTGCATCGAAGTCCGGCACTGTTGCGTTTTGGA
>NZ_LWEJ01000272.1:0-12082 GCF_001635525.1 Alcanivorax sp. HI0007 | reverse complement strand
AGGATGCGTGCACGTGGGCGATACCGTCTGCAACGGTACGCGTTACCTTCTTACGACGTGCGCCACTATCTTTCTTTGACTTAGCCATAATGCCTATCCAAATCCAGCCGCTGACGTTTCAGCTTATTTGCGAATCGGTTTACGCGGACCTTTACGGGTCCGAGCATTGGTCTTGGTACGCTGGCCACGCAGTGGCAAGCCGCGACGATGACGAATACCACGGTAGCAACCGAGGTCCATCAGACGCTTGATGTTCATGGTGATTTCCCGGCGCAGGTCACCTTCAGTAGACAACTTGGCTACCTCGCCACGAATGACGTCAAGTTGTTCACCGCTCAGATCACGAACTTTCGCGGTCTGATCAATACCGGCCGCGGTGCAGATTTGAGCTGCACGGGTACGACCGATCCCGAAGATGTAGGTGAGAGAGATCACCGTGTGCTTATTTTCCGGGATGTTAACGCCTGCAATACGGGCCATCCGAATATCTCCGATTCACAAAACGGGTGGCGCCAGGCTCTGAGGCGCCGAAAGGCGGCAGAGTCTAGCGCTACACCGACTGAATTTCAACCAAACACTTAAAAGAAGACGTAACCTTAACCTTGGCGCTGCTTGTGCCGGGGTTCGGCACTGCAGATCACCATGACGCGACCCTTACGACGGATCACTTTGCAGTTTCGGCAGATCTTCTTCACAGAAGCCTGAACTTTCATCGCACTCGCCTCGTTCGTTAACGCACCAGACCGGTGCCACCATACCCTTTCAGGTTGGATTTCTTCATCAACTTCTCGTACTGGGTGGACGTCAGGTGCGAATTAACCTGCGACCAGAAGTCCATCACCACCACCACTACAATCAGCAGAGAGGTGCCGCCCAGATAGAAGGGCACGTTGGCAACTGCCTGCAGACCCAGTGGCAACAAGCACACCAGCGTCATATATACCGAACCGATCAGGGTCAAACGGCCCATCACTGTGTCGATATAGCGAGCAGATTGCTCGCCCGGGCGAATGCCCGGAATATATGCGCCGGATTTCTTCAGGTTGTCAGCGACATCCTTCGGATTGAACACCAGCGCAGTATAAAAGTAGCAGAAGAACACGATTGCCAGGGTAAACAGCAGAATATACAGCGGAGTCCCGGGCAGCAGAGCATCACTCACGTTTCTCAGTGCCTGGCCCCACCAGGAATCCGGATTGGAATCACTGAACCACTGGGTCAGCGACGCCGGAAACAGCAGAATGGAGCTGGCAAAGATAGCCGGAATAACACCTGCCATGTTCACCTTCAGCGGCAGATGACTCTGCTGCGCTGCATACACACGACGTCCCTGCTGACGACGCGCATAGTTCACCGTAATACGGCGCTGTCCGCGCTCCATGAAGACCACACCGAAAATCACGGCGAGAGCCACCAGGAACACAAACAACATCATGATCAGGCTCAGGTCACCAGTACGGGCAGACTCGAAAGTCTGCGCAATGGCGCCAGGCAGGCCTGCCACAATGGATGCGAAGATCAGCATGGAAATACCATTACCAATGCCCCGCTCGGTAATCTGCTCACCCAGCCACATCAGGAACACGGTACCGGTCAGCAGGGTGGTTACCGCCACAAAATAGAAGCTGGCAACCTGCATGGTGCTGGCCGTTTCCGGCAGCAGCGTAATGCCCTGGCTGTTCAGTCCGGCTACCATGCCGAAAGACTGGATGCCACCCAGTAAAACCGTCAGATAACGGGTGTACTGGGTAATCTTGCGTCGACCCTGTTCACCTTCCTTGCGGAGCTGCTCCAGGGTAGGCACCACTGCCGTCATCAGCTGAATCACGATGCTGGCAGTAATGTAGGGCATAATGCCCAGCGCAAAGATACTCATGCGCTCCAGGGAACCCCCGGAGAACATGTTGAAGAGACCAAGAATGGTGTCCCGGTTGTTGTTGAACATCTGTTGCAACGCTTCCGGGTTCATGCCCGGGACCGGGATATGTGCCCCGATCCGGAACACCACCAGGGCGCCCAACAGAAAACCGATTCTCCGCCACAGCTCACGCATTGCACTGCTATCAGCCTTGGGCGGACCACCATTCAATGTCTGAGCGCGATTCTTCGCCATAAAGCGCTGCCTTATTCTTCGACTTTACCGCCAGCTTTCTCGACCGCTTCGCGGGCGCCTTTGCTGATCGCTACGCCACGAATGGTTACTGCACGGTCGATTTCACCCTGCAGAACAATCTTGGCGCGCTTCATGTCACGACGCACAACATTGGCTGCTTTCAGGGCGGCCAGATCGATAACGTCGCCGTCAACTTTGGCAAGCTCAGCCAGGCGAACTTCGGCAGTGCCCATAGCCAGCTTGGACGTGAAACCGAACTTCGGCACACGACGCTGCAGCGGCATCTGACCACCTTCGAAACCGGGCTTCACGGTACCGCCGGAACGGGACTTCTGACCCTTGTGGCCGCGACCACCGGTCTTGCCCAGGCCGGAGCCGATACCACGACCTACGCGCTTGGCGTCCGGACGGGAACCTTCAGCGGGATGCAGATCATTCAGACGCATCACTTATTCTCCCTCTACCTGCACCAGATACGCGACCTTGTTGATCATGCCGCGAACTGCCGGGGTATCTTCAACTTCCACAGTGTGGCCGATGCGGCGCAGACCGAGACCGCGCACACAGGCCCTATGCTTTTCCAGCCGGCCGTTGATGCTCTTAACCAGCTTTACCTTGATCTTATCAGCCATCGTAACGATTCCGTTATCTGCGCTTAGTTCAGAATGTCTTCGACAGACTTGCCACGCTTGGCAGCCACAGACTCCGGAGACGCCATGGACTTCAGGCCGTTAAAAGTAGCCCGAACCACGTTTACCGGATTGGTGGAGCCATAGCACTTGGCCAGTACGTTCTGAACGCCTGCGACTTCCAGCACGGCACGCATGGCACCGCCGGCAATTACACCGGTACCGTCATCGGCCGGCTGCATGTACACCTTGGAGGCACCGTGACGAGCCTTCATCGGGTGCTGGATGGTGGTGCCGTTAAGCTCCACCTGAATCATGTTGCGGCGGGCAGCTTCCAGGGCTTTCTGGATAGCGGCAGGCACTTCACGGGCCTTACCACGACCAAAGCCGACTTTACCCTTGCCGTCACCCACTACGGTCAACGCGGTAAAACCGAAAATACGGCCGCCTTTAACTACCTTAGCAACCCGGTTTACCTGAACCAGCTTTTCCTGCAGACCTTCGTTGGGATCAACCTTCGCCATAACCAAGCACCCTTAGAATTCAAGACCGTTTTCACGCGCGGCATCCGCCAGCGCCTTAACACGGCCGTGATATTTGAAACCAGAACGGTCAAAGGCTACGCGCTCAATGCCCGCTTCCTTGGCACGCTGAGCGATCAGCTGGCCAACTTTCACCGCTGCGTCAGCATTACCTGTCGCATCAGCACGCAGATCTTTCTCGACCGTGCTTGCAGACGCCAGCACCTGGTCACCAGCCACAGAGATCACCTGCGCATAAATATGACGCGGGGTACGATGTACGCAGAGACGGACTTGGCCCAGCTCGCGGATCTTCAGGCGAGTGCGCTTGGCCCTGCGTAGACGTGAAACTTTTTTGTCTTTCATGGCATCAATCTCGACGATTATTTCTTCTTGGCTTCCTTACGGCGCACTTGCTCATCAGCATAGCGCACCCCTTTGCCCTTGTAGGGCTCAGGCGGACGGAAGGCCCGAACATTGGCAGCAACCTGACCAACCAGCTGCTTATCAATGCCTTTAATGACAATTTCGGTCTGGCTCGGGGTTTCAACGGTAATCCCTTCAGGCAGCTCGAAAGCTACCGGGTGGGAGAAACCGAGGGTCAGGTTCAGTACCTTGCCCTGAGCCTGCGCGCGATAACCCACGCCGAGGAGCTGAAGCTTGCGCTCGAACCCTTCGGCAACGCCAGTCACCATGTTATTCAGCAGAGCCCGAGAGGTCCCGGCCAGTGCCCATGCCTTCTGGGAATCATCGTGCGGCTTCACTGATACCACACCGTCTTCCAGGGACACGGCTACCAGCTCGTGAACTTCGTGCTCCAGGCTGCCCTTGCCACCTTTAACGGTGACTTTCTGGCCGTCGACTTTGACTTCGACGCCCTTCGGCAGATTTACCGGACTTTTAGCTACTCTAGACATTGCTGCACCTAACCCGTCTACGCCACTTCTGTTAGGACACTTCGCAGATCAGCTCGCCACCAACATTGGCTTTGCGCGCTGCGCGGTCAGAAATAATGCCCTGATTGGTGGATACGATCATGATACCCAGGCCGCCTTTGACCTTGGGAATCTCACCCGCGGCCTTGTAGACCCGCAGACCAGGACGACTTACCCGTTTGATCGTGTCAATCACCGGGTTGCCTTCGAAATACTTAAGCTCAACCGTCATTACCGGTTTCTTGTCATCACTGATCTTGTAATCAGCAATGAAGCCCTCTTCCTTCAGTACTTTGGCTACAGCTTCCTTTGCCTTGGAGGCAGGAATCTCGACCTGTACTTTCTCGGCCATCTGGGCGTTACGAATACGAGTTAACATATCCGCCATGGTATCTTGCATGCTCATGCCGCAATCGCTCCGCTTAACTTTGCTTACCAGCTGGACTTAACCAGACCGGGAACATCACCGCGCATCGCTGCTTCACGCAGCTTGATCCGGCTCAGGCCGAACTTGCGGTAGTAGCCGTGCGGACGACCGGTGATACGGCAGCGGTTACGCTGACGAACCGGGGAAGAATCGCGCGGCAATTTTTGCAGCTGAAGCTGAGCATCCCACTTCGCTTCAGGTTCTGCATTGGGATCCTGGATAATCGCCTTAAGCGCTGCACGCTTGGCGGCAAAACGCTTAACCAGCTTAGCGCGTTTTGCTTCCCGGTTTTTCATGGATTCTTTAGCCATGATAAATCCTCTTAGCCCTTCAGCGGGAAGTTGAAGGCGCGCAGCAGCGCCCGTGCTTGGTCGTCGTTCTTCGCTGTGGTGGTGATGGTAATATCCAGACCACGCAGCTTGTCGACTTTGTCGAAATCGATTTCCGGGAAAACGATCTGCTCACGCAGACCCATGGAATAGTTACCACGCCCGTCAAAGGATTTCGGATTCAGACCACGGAAGTCGCGAATTCGCGGAATGGCAATGGAAACCAGGCGCTCGAGAAATTCATACATACGCTCGCCACGCAGGGTTACCTTGCAGCCAATCGGCCAACCTTCACGAATCTTGAAGCCTGCAACAGACTTCCGCGCGTTGGTTACCAGGGGCTTCTGACCGGAAATCGCAGTCATGTCCGCCAGGGCACCATCCATCGCCTTACGATCCTGGGAGGCCTCACCAACACCCATGTTCAGGGTGATCTTGGTGATCTTTGGCACTTCCATGATATTACCGAGACCAAGCTCGTCTTTCAGCTTGGGCACGATCTCGTCTTGATAAATCTTTTTCAGATCACTCATGGGTCACCTAACCTACAGCGTTTCGCCGTTGGACTTGAAGAAACGCACTTTCTTGCCGTCTTCAAAACGGAAGCCCACACGATCCGCTTTCTGCGTCTTGGGGTTCCAGATGGCAACGTTGGAAGCGTTAAGCGATGCTTCCTGTTCTACGATGCCGCCTTGAGTACCACGGTTAGGATTGGCCTTAACATGTTTCTTGACCATGTTGACGCCAGCAACGATGAGACGACCATTGTCCAGAACCTGCCGAACAGAGCCGCGCTTACCTTTGTCCTTTCCCGCAATTACGATGACTTCGTCATCACGCTTAATCTTGAGCATTACCTTCACCCGCCTTTACAGAACTTCAGGTGCCAGGGAGATGATCTTCATGAACTGCTCGGTACGCAGCTCCCGCGTTACCGGGCCGAAGATCCGGGTACCGATCGGTGCCTTGTTGTTGTTCAACAGCACCGCGGCGTTTTCGTCGAAACGAATCAGTGAACCGTCTGGACGGCGCACACCCTTACGGGTACGCACAACCACAGCGGTCATTACATCACCTTTCTTAACACGGCCGCGCGGAATTGCTTCCTTCACTGTGACCTTGATGATGTCACCAATGCCTGCATAGCGGCGGTGAGAACCACCCAGCACTTTGATGCACTGTACCCGACGGGCGCCACTGTTATCGGCGACTTCGAGCATGCTTTCGGTCTGAATCATCGCTAAATCTCTCCAACTCTGCCTTTACAGGCAGCCACAGCAACGGTCCGTCAGGCTTCGTTCGCCTGTTCAACTACGTTTACCAGCATCCAGGTCTTGCGCTTGGACAGCGGCCGGCACTCCTCAATGGTGACCAGGTCACCTTCACGACATGTATTCTCTTCATCGTGCGCCATCAGTTTCGTGGAACGCTTGATGATCTTGCCGTAAATCGGGTGCTGGACCCGGCGCTCTACCAACACAGTGATAGTTTTGTCACCTTTGTTAGAGATGACTTTGCCGGTAGCGGTCCGGCGCATTGTATTCGCCTCTGCCATGACTAGTTACCCTGCTTCTCTCTCAGAATGGTCTTAACGCGCGCAATATTGCGGCGAACCTTCCCAAGCTCATGGGTTTTAGAAATCTGACCGGACGCGCTCTTCATACGCAGCTTGAATTGTTCCTCAAGCAGCTCGATTTGCGTCTGCTGCAGCTCTTCGACACTCTTTTCTTTCAGCTCGCTCGCTTTCATGGCTTACATCACCGTCCGAGTCACGACACGGGTGCTTACCGGCAGCTTGGCCGCGGCCAGACGGAACGCTTCACGCGCAACGTCTTCTGACACACCTTCCATTTCGTAAAGCATCTTGCCCGGTTGAATCTGGGCAACCCAATACTCTACAGAACCCTTACCTTTACCCATCCGCACTTCAAGAGGCTTCTTGGTAATCGGCTTGTCCGGGAAAACCCGGATCCAAATTTTACCACCACGCTTGATGTGGCGGGTCATTGCACGACGGGCCGCTTCGATCTGGCGCGCAGTAATACGGCCACGACCGGTCGCTTGCAGACCAATGGTGCCAAAAGACACCTTGCTGCCCCGCTGTGCCAGGCCGCGGTTACGGCCCTTCATCACTTTCCGGAATTTGGTACGCTTCGGCTGCAACATCGTTCGTTACCCTTTAACCGCGGCCGCGCTTCTTCGCGCCCTTGGACTGCTTCTGCTGCTCTTCCTGCTGAACCTGCTCCATGCCACCAAGCACTTCGCCACGGAAGATCCACACCTTGATACCGATGGTGCCGTAAGTGGTTTCAGCACGTACGCTTGCGTAATCGATGTCGGCACGCAAAGTATGCAGAGGCACTCGGCCCTCGCGGTACCATTCGGTACGCGCAATTTCTGCACCACCCAGACGACCGGACAGCTGAATCTTGATACCTTCAGCACCGGACTTCATGGCGTTCTGAACCGCACGCTTCATGGCGCGACGGAACATCACACGGCGCTCCAGCTGACCGGCAACATTGTCGCCTACCAGACGCGCATCCAGGTCGGGCTTGCGCACTTCCTCGATGTTGATATGAACCGGCACACCCATCTGAGCGGCAACATCACGACGCAGACGCTCAACGTCTTCGCCTTTTTTGCCGATCACGATGCCCGGACGCGCAGTAGCAATAGTGATGCGCACGTTCTCTGACGGACGCTCAATCTTGATACGGCTCACCGACGCGTTCTTCAAACGCTTGAACAGGAACTCACGTACCTGCAGGTCGGTAACCAGGCAGTCTGAGTAAGACTTCGGTCCGGCATACCAGAGCGAGTTGTGCTCTTTGACAATGCCAAGGCGAATACCGACCGGATGAACTTTCTGACCCATCTGGTTACTCCTGACCTTCTGAGACTTTCACAGTAATGTGGCAAGTACGCTTGAGGATTCGGTCAGCGCGGCCTTTGGCGCGCGGACGAATACGCTTCATGGTCATGCCTTCATCCACGTAAACCGTGGACACCTTCAGCTCATCAACGTCAGCGCCGTCGTTGTTTTCCGCATTTGCAATCGCGGACTCCAGCACTTTCTTAACGATTTTTGCCGCCTTCTTCGGGCTGAATTCCAGAAGATTCAGCGCCTTCTCGACTTCCAGGCCTCGGACCTGGTCCGCTACGAGGCGGGCTTTCTGAGCCGAAATTCTTGCGCCGCGCAGACGGGCTGCAACTTCAGTAGCCATGGCTGTCACCTTATCGCTTAGCCTTTTTGTCCACGATATGCCCGCGGTAAGTGCGGGTCAGGGCGAACTCGCCCAACTTGTGGCCCACCATGTGCTCGGTAACCATTACCGGGACATGCTGTTTGCCGTTATGCACAGCAATTGTCAGACCCACCATCTCCGGAACAATCATGGAGCGACGGGACCAGGTTTTAATCGGCTTACGGGAGCCGGCTTCCACCGCATCTTCCACCTTGCTGAGCAGGTGGTGATCCACAAAAGGACCTTTTTTCAGTGAACGTGGCACAGCCTGAACCTCTCTTTATCCCTTACTTACGACGGTCACGCACAATCATCTTGGAAGTGCGCTTGTTTGTACGGGTCTTGTGGCCCTTGGTCGGTACACCCCAGGGGGTTACCGGATGACGACCACCAGAAGAGCGCCCTTCACCACCACCATGTGGATGGTCGACCGGGTTCATCGCCGCACCGCGAACGGTGGGTCGAACACCCCGCCAGCGCGTTGCGCCCGCTTTACCCAGTGAGCGCAAACTATGCTCACTGTTGGATACTGAACCGATGGTCGCCTTGCAGTCGGCGTGAACCTTGCGCATCTCGCCGGAGCGCAGACGCAGGGTCACATACTGACCGTCTTTCGCCAGCACCTGCACGGAAGTCCCTGCAGAGCGGGCCAACTGACCACCTTTACCGGGCTTCATTTCCACGTTATGCACGGTGGAACCCAGCGGAATGTTACGCAGCGGCAGCGCGTTACCCAGCTTGATCGGCGCATCTTCGCCGGACTGGATACGGTCTTCCGCCTGCAGGCCTTTGGGGGCCAGAATATAACGACGCTCACCGTCCAGGTACTTGACCAGCGCAATGTGCGCGGAACGGTTCGGATCGTATTCCAGACGCTCAACAATGCCTACCACACCATCTTTGTTACGACGGAAGTCAATCAAACGGTATTTCTGCTTGTGACCACCACCTTTATGACGGGTAGTAATGCGACCATTGTTGTTACGACCACCGTTTTTGCTCTTGGCTTCCAACAGCGGCGCGTAGGGAGCACCTTTATGCAGTTCTTCGCTGACCACCTTGACTACAAAGCGGCGGCCCGGAGAAGTCGGCTTGCACTTTACAATCGCCATTATTCCTTACTCCCTTCCTTACTCTGCGCCCAGGAAGTCAATGTCCTGGCCTTCCTCTAGGGAAACGTAGGCCTTCTTCCAGTCAGCGCGCTTACCCGCAACGCGACCGAAGAATTTGGACTTGCCTTTCATGTTGGCGGTACGAACAGCCTTAACCTTCACTTCAAAAAGGGCTTCAACGGCCTTTTTGATTTCCAGCTTGTTCGCATCTTTAGCCACTTTAAACACGAAGGTGCCGTTCTGATCAGCAAGAATGGTTGCCTTCTCAGAGACGTGCGCAGCACGCAGCACTTTCAAAATACGTTCCTGGTTCATGCCAGTGCCTCCTCAAGCTTCTTCAGAGCCGGCACAGTAACGAGCACCTTCTCG
Organism: Alcanivorax sp. HI0007; assembly: GCF_001635525.1. Classification (NCBI taxonomy): domain Bacteria; kingdom Pseudomonadati; phylum Pseudomonadota; class Gammaproteobacteria; order Oceanospirillales; family Alcanivoracaceae; genus Alcanivorax; species Alcanivorax sp. HI0007. The sequence goes on along the minus strand of NZ_LWEJ01000272.1, from coordinate 2,399 downwards.
AAAGCAATCAGGCTCACCGGATCCACGCCGTCAGCGTCACGAACGTCGACCTTGGGCAGGTTGCGCGAACCCAGATACAGGTTCTCGTCAACACTGTCGGTCACGATCAGGACGTTAGCCAGATCCAGCTCTTTCAGCTTGGCTGCAACAGCCTTGGTCTTGGGCTCGCCCACGGTGAATTCATCCACCACAACCAGGCGATCCTGACGAACCAGCTCAGACATGATGCACTGGAGCGCACCACGGTACATTTTACGGTTCACTTTCTGAGAGTGATCACGGTTTACCGCAGCAAATGTCTTGCCGCCGCCACGCCAGATCGGGCTACGGATCGTACCAGCACGGGCACGACCGGTGCCTTTTTGACGCCACGGCTTACGGCCACCACCACTCACATCAGAGCGGTTTTTCTGTGCCTTGGTACCTTGACGGGCACCAGCCAGAAACGCAGTCACAACCTGATGAACCAGAGGCTCGTTAAAGTCCTTGCCGAAGGCGACTTCGGAAACGGTAACGGTACCTCCAGAGGCAGTATTGAGATTCATCCTCTATTCCTCTTTCAGGCCTTCGCCTTCACTGCCAGACGCACGATCACATCACCACCGGTAGCACCGGGGACCGCACCTTTAACCAGCAACAGATTCTTTTCAGCATCTACGCGAACCACTTCCAGATTCTGGACAGTGACGCGCTCAGCACCCATATGGCCAGCCATCTTCTTGCCTTTGAATACGCGGCCCGGAGTCTGGTTCTGACCAATGGAACCCGGAGCACGATGAGACAAGGAGTTACCGTGGGTCATATCCTGGGTGCTGAAGTTCCAACGCTTCACGCCACCAGCAAAACCCTTACCTTTGGAAGTGCCGGTCACATCAATCATCTGACCCGCTTCAAATCCTTCGACGGTCACTTCAGAACCCGGCTGCAGCTCACCTGCCTCAGCACGGAATTCCCAAACACCACGGCCCGCTTCTACACCAGCTTTTGCGAAATGACCGGCTTGCGCCTTGGTCACGCGGCTGGCACGGCGCTCACCGACCGTTACTTGCACGGCCTGGTAGCCATCTGATTCTTCGGCCTTGAGCTGGGAGACCCGATTCGGGGTCACTTCGATGACAGTCACGGGAACACTGATACCTTCCTCAGTGAAGACCCGAGTCATCCCACATTTCCGACCGATCACACCAATCGCCATTGTTTACCTCTTCACAACCTGTCGCGGTAATACCCGCCCGTTGTTAACCCAGGCTGATCTGCACATCCACACCAGCAGCCAGATCCAGCTTCATCAGCGCATCCACGGTTTTATCCGTAGGCTCAACGATGTCCACCAGCCGCTTGTGGGTGCGGATCTCATACTGATCTCGCGCGTCTTTATTTACGTGCGGAGAGATCAGCACTGTAAAGCGTTCTTTACGCGTCGGCAGCGGGATAGGACCCGTCACTTGCGCGCCTGTCCGTTTAGCCGTATCCACGATCTCTTGGGCGGACTGATCAATCAGACGATGATCAAAGGCCTTGAGCCGGATGCGGATTCTTTGGTTAGCCATAGCTAACAAACTCCAGACTGTTTCGAACCATATTTATATGGCAAAAAGCCCACTTACCTGATCGCCAATGGATAGGTGAGTGGTGTCAAAACAAGCCCGGGAACAATGCCCCGGTTGGTACTGCTCGAAAGCAGGGCGCAGATAGTAGCCATTCCCCCCCGGCATTGCAAGGACCTTTTGACCCTAATCCGGGAAATCCGGCAAAAAAGTGAAAATAAAGTGCTTTCGCTCTTCAGACCCACCTTCTACCCGCCCCCGACACTGCGAGAGCACGCCGGCGCACGCCCCAAGGCCTGACACCAGCATCAAAAAGGGGGCCGCCAGGCGACCCCCTTTTCACACCCAGTAAGGATTACTCGGTGATTTTGGCTACCACACCGGCGCCAACGGTACGACCACCTTCGCGGATAGCGAAGCGCAGGCCGTCTTCCATGGCGATCGGCGCGATCAGCTCAACGTCCATCTGCACGTTGTCGCCCGGCATAACCATCTCGGTACCTTCCGGCAGGGTACATGCACCCGTTACGTCGGTGGTACGGAAGTAGAACTGCGGACGGTAGCCGTTGAAGAACGGGGTGTGACGACCACCTTCGTCCTTGCTCAGCACGTACACCTCAGCAATGAACTTGGTGTGCGGCTTGATGGAGCCCGGCTTGGCCAGTACCTGGCCACGCTCAACCTCATCACGCTTGGTACCACGCAGCAGAACACCAACGTTCTCGCCTGCACGACCTTCGTCCAGCAGCTTGCGGAACATTTCCACACCGGTACAGGTGGTCTTGGTGGTGTCGTGGATACCCACGATCTCGATTTCCTCGCCCACCTTGATGATGCCACGCTCTACACGGC
>NZ_LWEJ01000271.1:0-58888 GCF_001635525.1 Alcanivorax sp. HI0007 | reverse complement strand
TTGGCGCCGCATGGCATCGTTCAAACGCTTCAGTCAAGCGACCAATGGGCTGCTGATGGTGTTGGGGTTGCTGTTGCTGTTGATGCAGCTGCATGGATATCTACACTCAAGCAATCCTGATGAATTTCCGCTGAACAAGGATGATCACCAGCATACTCATGAAGACATGGGGGTTGCTAATTCTCCGCTGTCCGGGTACGAGAAGCGCTTTGATTTGGATGCAGAGGATAGTGTTAACGGTGAGGTTGAAACAGAGGGTCGTGAGCCGGAGGAGTTGCCAAACAGTGCCTCTAATCCTCACGCCCATGGTGACGGCGAAGCCCATGTACATTAATAAATTTGATCTGTTTTTATGAGGAAAATGTTATGAGATGGATGAAAACCTTGATGACGATGATGGCCTTGAGTTTTGCCTCGCCGGTGTTTTCTCACGGCGGAGGGCATGCCACGGTAACCGCCGATCAGGCGGAGGAAGTAGCCAGGTATGTGGCTGTCGAGCTCACCGAGGAAGATCGGGGTATGGGATTTGGCAAACTGGACGAAAGCTGGAGAGAGATCCCCGACGAGAGCGTGGGTATCAGTAAATTTGGCCCCGGATATTACATTGTGGCTATGGATCATGAAGATGAGGAGCGAACGCTTTATATACTTATGACCAACACGGGTAATGTGTACGACGTAAACTTCACTGGTGAGTTCAAAGGAATTGATTGATATTAAGCTAGGGAATCAAGAGGAAAAATTATGTCAATGCTAGTCATTAAATACCTAGTATCAGCAGCAATTATAGTCTTGGTTTCCGAGCTGGCTAAGCAGAGTGATAGGGTGGGGGCGCTATTGGCGTCACTGCCTGTCGTTACACTAATGGTCTTGGTGTGGCTTTATTTTGAGGGCCAACCCACTGCCAAACTGGCCAATCATGCTTGGTATACCTTTTGGTATGTGCTCCCAACGCTGCCCATGTTCGCCTTATTCCCAGCAATGCTTGAGCGCTGGGGATTTTGGCTGGCTTTATTAGTGTCAGCTTTTTTGACCGTGTTTTGTTTTGCTCTGCTTGCTTTCTTGGTAAAACGCTGGGGAATTGATCTATGGTGAGGAAAGCGACTATTTTGCGGAAAATAGCCCAATCCTGTTTAGACTAATGTCGATTGCTGGCTGTCAGAATTCAATAATAGGCGTGTTATTTAGGCGTGGGTCAAATATGTGAGTATATTCTTCATAGAAAGAGTAGGTAGCCTGAATGCTTAGTTGAGCTCTAGATGTCACTTGGAGCGAAAACTCTCATTTAACGCATCAGCTATCATCTTGGTTCTGTCAGATCCTGGAGCCGGGAGCCCAATTTCTCCCAAGCCTCGCTGCATTCCTTGGTATAGCTATGGCGTTGATAGGTCCTTTTAACCCTATTTTCTTCGGTGTGGTTCAGGCAGCGTTCTGCGACTTCAGGAAGTACGCCTAGAGCGGTCATCATGGTTGCGCCGGTTCTGCGAAGGTCGTGAGGTGTCCACTTGCCACCGGGTAAACAAAGAGCTTGCGCGTTGTTAGTGCGATTGCTCATGGTGCCACTATTTGACGGGCGCTGTCGGTCAGAAAGCTGCTTGGTTATGGTTTTTGAGCAGAGAGGGCCGGTTTCCGCTCTGTTCGGGTAGCACCATGGGGACAGGCCTGTCATTTCCTGCAGCTGTTGGAAGAAACTGACAGAAAAGGCTGACAGGTGTACTTGATGAGGCTTGCCGTTCTTGCTGTTTTCGGCAGGAATAAGCCAAGTTCTTTGCTCTAGGTCAATATACTCCCAGCGTGCCGCCAGAAGTTCACCAATGCGGCAACAGGTGGAAAGTGCTATCCAGACAGCCAATTCAGAGGTTTTCAGCAGGTTGGCAGAGGGTAGGGCGTTTGTCAGTTGTCGAATCTCGTCCTCGGATAGCACTCGGTCACGTTCAGTCTCCTTACCTCCGATTTTGGCTTTCCGAATACTGCTGCTGGGGTCGAATTCAATGATGTCTCGGTCCACGGCAAAGCGGAACATCTGTCGCATCAGGCTGAATACGACTTTCACCATGCGGGTGACACCCCGTGCCGCCATGGCATCTGTCACCTGAGTGATGTGCCCTTTACGGATGTCTGCGACAAAGACTTGGCCAATGAGGGGGAGAACGTCCTTCTCGAACATGCGCCGGACTTCTGTACCCTTGTCTTTCCGGTGTGACACGTCAATTTCCATCCATCGCTCAAAGAGCTGGGAAACGGTTTGCCGAGAAGCCAGTGCAGCGGCCTCGGCCTCTTTTTGTGCCGCTTCTTGCTCAAGGCGTGATAGCTCTGCTTGCCTAGCGGCCTCTCGAGCGGCCCGTTCTGAGTTAAGGTGCTCTCCAATGTTCTTGATGCCTGAGACGTAGAGCCGCGATAACTCGCTGGCTTGGGTGCGGGCTTGCTTGAGAGTGAGCCCGGTGGTGCCAGTGCGTGAGTAAACTCCAAGCGGGTGAAACTGGCGTTTACCTGTCTGGTCACTGTAACGGAAGTAGAAGAGATGCTTCCCGTTTGGCTGAAGTCTGACCATGAATCGACCATGCCCACGTGGGCCGTCTTCGGTTAGCCAGGCATCTTTGGGCTCTTTTGGAGTGAGGTGTCTATCTGTGATGATGCCCATGTATGCTCCGAAATCTCGTCACCGTTCCGTCACCGTTTCTCAATCGCTTTCGGTGGATTCTAGTGGACGTTGTTGGACAATGCAAAGATGTATTTTTAACTAACTTACTGATATTTAATGGTTTGTAGATTCTGTTGGACGGCGACGGACAAGCTGTAACCTTTATGGGGTGCAAGGGGTAGGAGGTTCGAATCCTCCCGTCCCGACCAATCGAGATACAAAAAAGCCCGACTGGAAACAGTCGGGCTTTTTTGTGCCTGTCGTTTTGAGATGTGTGGCTGGCGGACATTGGCGCGTTTTGCAGTATTAAGCGCGACTCGCCCCAGCTTGTCATCCCGCTATCACACCCTACGGCAGGCTGTACTCCACCGTGCAGCCATGAAGTTTCAGGTTATTGCCCGCAACAGCCGCATCGACATCATCCGCATAAAGAGCAGTAACCATCACCGTGTAGGCATACTGGCTATTGTCGATGATCAGATCTTCCGCCGTTGGTGTAGAGGGGATGCCCGACAACGTTTGCAGCCCGCTGTTGGATGAGACTGTGCTTGTCGAATAAATGTTGGTGGTATTGCCTGTCGCCAGATCAAGCCGACGCAGTGAAATCGGGTAAAAATTACTGTCTTCCGTAGAGCCATAGAGTTCGTCGTCCACCAGACAGGAAAGTCCAGTAACCGTTGCTCCCTGTGGCAGATGAGCCGGAGCCGTCATGCTGCAGGTGGTCGATTTTGCCCAGAAAAGATCAAAATAGGCATAGTTAACAATCCGCAGCATCTGACACTTGGAGCTGCTGTTATTGCTGTCGGTCCACTCCGAAAACGCAAACGCCGACAACGACACCGCCCCATCCGGCGTCTTCGCCTCTAGGTCGGTAATCCGCTGATCATTATCGTCAACGGCCGACTTCACCGCATCGAAGTTGCCGTTCACTTCTTCTGCCAGCGCGGGCGTATTAGGCACAAAGGTGGTCAGCCCGCTTACCTCGGCGGCAGACAAAGGCGCGGCCAGGGCGAGTGACAACAGCGCCAAAGAGCCTGTCAGGGTTACTGCCATTGGTGAAATGCTCATTGCCATTCTCCCTCATTCCAGTTGCTGTTATTCCATTCGGCATCGGTGCTGCTATCAGGCGGTGTCGTTGTTGCCGGAGCGGGCGAATCCGAACCGGACGAGCCGCCACAGGCAGTAAGCAGAAGGAGGCTGGCAGCTATTACCAGCCCCAGGCATTTATGGTGATGCTGGATTGTCATGATTAACCCATCCCTGTGAATAACGTCATACCTTCACTCTATGATACCCCGCCGAAGCCCGCGTGGCGGGGCGTCACAGTTTTCTGGGCGGCAACGGCAGGGGAGTGGCAGGTGATTTACCCAAATCAGGAATAAGCAGAATTGCATTAGCCAGGCTTTTTGCAGTGGTTATGTGTTTCCCGCCAGCCTGATGCCAGAATAAAAACACTTACTACCGAGTAGCGGTTAGCTAGTATTCAAGAGAGATTAGCCACGCGTCTCGTCAGCCAGCTACGAAAAAGTGGTGAGAGAAGGCTGGCAGCTATTTAGCCTTGTGATAAGGTTCTCAAATAAGAATGAACAGCCTTCAGGCAGGGAATGCCAAGGCAGTAGAAGGGGATGGCAATGCTAGAGTGTCCATTTTGTACCGTGCCGGACGCAGTACCGGATGGCCCGAGCCTGCAAAATGCCCTGGCCTATGTGCGCGAAGACAAATTCCCCATCTCCCCCGGCCACCTGCTGGTCATCCCCAAACGCCACGCCAACGACTGGTTCTGCCTCACCGAGCAGGAACAGACCGCCGTCATGCAGCTAATCAACCAGGCAAAAACCTGGCTGGACCAGCGCTATTCTCCGGATGCCTACAACATCGGTATGAATTGCGGCGAAGTAGCCGGCCAAACCGTCCCGCACATGCACTGCCATATCATTCCCCGCTATCAGGGGGACAGCGACGATCCCAGAGGAGGTGTGCGTTGGGTGAAGCCGGATCAGGCAGATTACTGGAGTGAACAATGACCCCCGCCCAGTACCTGGACCAGCTCAGCAGTCTGCGTATGGATCGCACCAAGGACCGGCCGCGCCCTCACAAGGTGTGCCTGTTGTTGGCGGTGCTGGATCTGATCCGTGCCGGCACCCTGAAAGAGAACCGGATTCTCTTCAATGAGTCCCTCAGGCAGGCATTCACAAAACGCTTTGAGCGGTTGAAGCAAGACAATGACCGGGACAACCCAGAGTTTCCGTACTTTTATCTGCGCTCATCCGGCTTTTGGCACCACAAGCCTGTCGCCGCAAAGGAAAAAGAGTACGAACGGCGGGTAAGAGACCATAAAGCCCCGGGCCCCCGGTCAACACCGCAGTTGATCGACTATGCGTGGCTGGATACACCGTTATTCAACCTGTTCCGGGATCCTGCCATGCAGCCGCAAATTGAAGCAGCCTTGTTTGCCAATCTCCAGGATCGGCGCAAACACTTTTCCCACTGGGCCGACTCCATTGGCAAAAGCGAGCGCACCATCAAAAGCTACGCCGGGGCACTGAATAACACCCTGCCGAAGTTGCTGCAGAGCGAAGGGGCACTGATCGAATCCTTCTTTGATGTAGGCTCGGTGGAACAATACCAGCAGCTCAGTAAACACATCGAAAGCCAACCTGCTTTCCAGGTCAAAGATGATACCGGCCACGGTATGTACAGTGCTGCCCTGCGTCTGTACGGCCAGTTTTTGAAAGACGCCACGGATTATGAACTGACCAACGACCTGGCCGATCTGGATAACGATAAGACCTTGTCAGAAACCGAGCGCAGCACGCTGCGGACCACTCGTCTCGGTCACGGCAAGTTCAGGGAGGGACTGGTGGGCTACTGGCGCGGCTGCGCTATCACCCAATATCCGGATGTACGCCTGCTCATCGCTTCTCACATAAAGCCCTGGCGAGAGGCAGATAACAAGGAGCGCCTGGATCCCTACAATGGCCTGTTGCTGGTTCCGAACTTGGATAAGGTATTTGATCGGCAGTTAATCAGCTTTGACAGGGGTGGTCGCATCCTGATCTCCAGTCACCTGGAAGATCCAGGAAGGCTAGGTATTCATAAGGATATGGTGGTCAAGTTGGATGATAGTCACCAGCAGTATCTAAATCATCACAGAGAACATTTTCGTGAAAAGCAGGCAGGTAGAACCTAACTTGGTTCATTATTGTGGATTGCTACCCATAAAGTGATTGGTAAAGACAGATTGCATACTTGCTTGGCCAGTCGAAGGAGATTGAGGACTAAATATGAAAGACGTAATTTTGAAGCTGCGCCAATTTCGTGATGAAAGGGATTGGAAGCAATTTCATAATCCAAAAGATCTTTCTTTGGCTCTCAGTATTGAGGCTTCAGAGTTACTGGAAGTTTTTCTATGGAAATCATCCGAAGATGCGGATGTTGGGAAAGTAAAGGAAGAGCTGGCAGATGTGTTGGCCTATGCCTTTCTGCTGGCAGATAGCTATGACCTGGACATCAGCGAGATCGTGTTGGAAAAAATCAGGAAGAATGAGCTGAAATACCCTGTCAACAAGGCGAAAGGTACAGCCAAAAAGTATACAGATCTATGAGTCACGATTCCCTCGTCGACATAAAACGCTACCCTTTCAGCGGAAAATCTTTGGATGATCTGCGTAGCAATGCGTTTGCTGTGGGTGGGTGGCCTCTGGTTTATGTTCTTAGTGATGAGAAGAAGTTGCATGCTTACATTGGAGAGACAACGGATGCGCTATCCAGAATGGGTACGCATCTAAAGCATGATGAGAAGAAACTGCTTACGGCTGTCTATTTAATAACCAGTGAATACTTCAATAAATCAGCGACATTGGATGTTGAGTCGTTGCTGATCAAGTACATGGCTGCTGATGGGAAATACTCCCTTCTCAATGGTAATCTGGGGTTGTCCGACCATAACTATTATCAGAGAGATGATCTTTACGAAAAGGTTTTCCGGGACGTCTGGGATGCACTGATCTCTTGTGGCGTGGCGTCGAAAACGTTGAACCATATCGATAACTCTGATGTGTTCAAGTATTCACCTTATAAATCTCTCTCCCTTGATCAGCGCCAGGGTTTGCTTACTATCCTGTATGAGTTGCTTAACCCTGAAGTCAGGAATGTTGTTATTGAGGGCGGAGCGGGAACAGGGAAGTCGGTTCTGGCAATATTCCTGTTTAAATTACTGAGCAAGGGCGACAGACAGATTGATCTTCGCGACTTTGCTGATGATGAGGCTGAGATACAGTCTCTTATCGATGACTTCAAGAATAATAATCCCGACCCCAGTATGGCTCTTGTTGTTCCGATGACATCCTTCAGGACGACCTTGAAGAAGGCTTTCAAGCATGTCTCTGGTTTGAGTCCCAAGATGGTAATTAGTCCTGCTGAGCTTGCCAAACAACATTACGATATCGTCTTGGTCGATGAATCGCATCGCTTGAGGAAAAGAAAGAATCTGGGTGCATATTTTGGCACTTTTGATAAAAGCTGTGAGGCACTGGGTATGGATAAGTATGCCTGCAGTGAGGTGGACTGGGTTTGTCGACAGTCTGATAAAGCGATTTTTTTCTACGATAAGGGGCAATCCATCAAGCCGTCAGACGCTGATTCTTCTGTCTTTGATAGCCTAAAAAATGCTAAGGGGTCGGTAACCCACAAGCTGCTTTCCCAGTTCAGGGTCAAAGCAGGTCAGCCTTATGTTGAATTTATTGATGCCTTGCTTAACTGCCGCCTTGATCATGGGGAACGCTTTTCCGATAAAAATTATGAGTTCGAATTTTTTGAATCTTTAGGTGACATGGTCGATGTGATAAAGGGGAAGGAGATTGAGACAGGGCTTTCCAGGATCGTCGCCGGTTATTCATGGCCATGGGCTTCAAAGAAAGATAATGAAGCATTTGATATTGAAATTGATGGTGTAAGCCTTCGTTGGAATAGCACCAATACTGATTGGATTAACAAAAAAGATTCATACAAGGAGGTCGGTTGTATTCATACCACACAAGGATATGACCTGAACTACGCAGGCATAATCTTTGGTCAAGAGATTCGGTATGACAAGGTGAGTGAATCAATTGTTATTGATAAAACCAATTATTTTGATCGTACTGGTAGTCAAGGCATTAAGGATCCAGAAGAGCTGAAGCAGTATATTATCAATATCTATAGAACTGTGATGCTTAGAGGGATAAGAGGTACATTTGTTTATGCATGCGATCCCGGTCTCAAGGAATATTTAAAGCAATATATTCCCACTTATTCCCGGAAGATTGTTGCTCAGGATAATAATGTCGAATCGCTTGTCCTCTATGAGAATGCTGTCCCATTAGTTGACCTCCAGGCTGCTGCTGGTGAATTCAGTGATCTGCAGAATGTCCAGCATGAAAGTTTGGTGCCTGTGCCGGATGGAGTGATCCTGAAAGAGGGGATGTTTGCCTGCCGAGTCATGGGGGAATCCATGAACCGTGTTATTCCGAATGGAGCCCTCTGCTTGTTCCAGCAAGACCAGGGCGGATCGCGCAATGGAAAGACGGTATTGGTTGAGTGTGTTGATGGCGTTGATGCAGAGACTGGATCAAGGTACACCATCAAGGTATATGAAAGCTTCAAGGTAGAAGATGAGGAAGGTTGGAGGCACTCACGGATTGAATTAAGCCCCAACTCTGACGATGAAAGCTTTAATCCAATTATATTAAATGATGATGAGGTCTTGAGTTACAGAGTTGTTGGGGAGTTCGTTTGCGTTATTTGATAATAGAGTGATAAGACGCGAGCGTTATTTATAAAAGTTAATGATTAATCTAGAAGTCAGCTTTCATTTGACTAAAATTTAGTCTGGGGTCTGTTTTTGCGATAATTTCAGTATCTTAATTGGTTGAAGGTGCTTATGTCTGTTCCCTCGCTGGAATCAAAAAAAGCTTATTTTGCCAAGGTCCGTCGGGCCAACTACGCGGCCAGCTTGCGACTGGAAGGCTTCACCGTGAAGGACGGTGATGTGAGATTTACGTCGCGCAAAGCAGCAGTCCTTGCCCACAGCCGTCCGGTTAAAGCGAAAGCCTGAAATAGATAAATACGGGGCTGTCCAGAATGGATATTGTTACCCCGAGAGTGATGCCCTGAAAACCGGCTGAACATCGAAGACGACGAAGCATTGTCTGATGCCGAGCGGGCAATTACTTCCGTTGCGCTGGTGTGTGATTGCTCGGGGCTAGAAGTTATCTACGACAAGTTTATTGGTGACACTCTCTTACTGATTTCCCTTCTGCCCCTTCGCCTTATACGCCGCCTTCCTGGCCCTCTTCTTCGCTTCCTTCTCCTCTTCTTTCAGCCTGCGTATCTCCGCCACCTTTACATGCTCCTGCTCTGCCATGGCCGGGGTTTCCAGGGTGAGCTGGCCCAGTCTGCCGCCGCGGTATTCGCTGATCAGCAGGGTGGCGGCGCGGTCGAAGTCCACGTGGCCGCCGCTGCCCAGGCAGCCCCGTTGTTTGCCGATGGTTTCCAGGAAGGGCACGCCTTCTTCGGGCAGGTCATCGCGTTTGAAGCGCTCTTTCATCTGTTGCGGGTAGGCCTGCATGAAGTATTCGGCGGCGAACAGGGCCACGTCGTCTTCCTGCATGGCGGTGGCCTTGATGGCGCCGGAGAGGGCCAGGCGGTAGCCGCTGTTACGGTTTTCGATTTTCGGCCAGAGGATACCGGGGGAGTCGATGAGAATCAGGCCGCCGCCCAGTTCGATACGTTGCTGGCGCTGGGTCACCGCCGGTTCGTTACCGGCCCGGGCTACCTGGCGGCCGGCCAGGGTGTTGATGAAGGTGGATTTGCCCACGTTGGGGATGCCGGTGATCAGGGCGGTGATGGTGGTGGCCCGGTCCCGCTTTTTGTGGACCATCTGCTGGCAGAGATCCGCCAGCTTGCGGATGGATTCCGGTTTGTGGGTGGTGATGGCCAGGGCGCGGACGGTGGGGTCTTTTTGCAGGTGGTCGAGCCACTGCTGGGTGATGTCCGGGTCGGCCAGGTCGCTTTTGCTGAGCAGTTTCAGGCAGGGCTTGTCGGCACGGAAATTCTCGATCACCGGGTTGGAGCTGCTGTAGGGCAGGCGGGCGTCGACGATTTCGATGATCAGGTCCACCTTGGGCAGGATGTCGCGAATTTCGCGGGTGGCCTTGTTCATGTGGCCGGGGAACCAGTTGATGCTCATAAGCGGGTGTTGCCTGTCTGCATGAAGTATCGGCGTATTATAGCGGACTTGCCCCGGCGGGGCGTGGCTCGTACCCGCTTTGTCTTTAGCCAGGGCTGCAGCCTTTGACGCTTTTCGCCAGGGGCGTGATACGAATCGTCATGAGTGTCTCATTTTGTCTCCCGTACACTGGGTCCACTGAATCTGATAACAGCGGAGTAGGGTATGGATCTGCGGGTGCCGGAGCAGGAGAAGGCGTTTCGGGATGAGGTGCGCACCTTTCTGGAGGAGAGCCTGACCCCGGAAATCCGGGAAGCGGGCAGGTTGGTGACCTCGGTGTTTGCGCCGGTGAAGGAAGCCATGGCCTGGCAGCGCATTCTCAACGACAAGGGTTGGGCGGCGCCGCACTGGCCGAAGGAATTCGGCGGCACCGGCTGGAGTGTGAGTCAGCGGGCCATCTTCGCGGAGGAGCTGGTCAGGGCCGAGGCCCCGCCATTGGTGCCCATGGGCCTGCACATGTGCGGCCCCTGCCTGATCGGTTGCGGCACCGAGGAGCAGCAGCAGGAATACCTGCCCAGGATCCTCAACGGCGAACACTTCTGGTGCCAGGGCTATTCCGAACCGGGCTCCGGCTCCGATCTGGCCTCTCTGAAGACCTTTGCCGACAAGGATGGCGACGACTATATCCTCAACGGTACCAAGATCTGGACCACCTACGCCCACTATGCCAACAAGATGTTCGCGCTGGTGCGCACCAACCGTGACGGCAAGCCTCAGCAGGGCATTACCTTCCTGCTGCTGGACATGGACCTGCCCGGCATCACCATCGAGCCCATTGTTGGCCTGGATGAAGTGCCGGAGCAGTGCCAGGTGTTCTTCGACAATGTGCGGGTACCGCAGAAGAACCGGGTAGGCGCGGAAAACGACGGCTGGACCGTGGCCAAGTATCTGCTCACCTTCGAGCGTGGTGGCCAGGAATATGCGCCGGGCCTGAACGTGATGCTGGAAAAGATCCGCCTGATGGCCGAGAAGCAACAGACCGCTTTTGGCCCGCTGACCAAAGACCCGGTATGGCAGCACAAGTTTGCCGCCCTGGAGGCGGATGTGCTGGCGCTGGAATTCACCGAGATGCGCATCAAGTCCGCCCTGTCTGCTGGCAAGGATCCCGGGGCCCTGTCCTCCATGACCAAGATTCTCGGCACCGAGTTGCTGCAGAAAGTCACCGAGCTGCGCATTGAAACCCTGGGTAGCCAGAGTGTGATCTGGCAGCCCCAGGCCCTGGCGCCCGGTGAGGAACAGCCGGTGATCGGGCCGGAGTATGCACTCACTGCCATGCCCCATTATCTGAACTCGCGGGCCTGTTCCATTTATGGCGGATCCAATGAGGTGCAGCGCGGGATTATCGCCAAGGCGGTATTGGGGTTGTAAACAATATTGTTGGAGCCTTGCTCGCAAGGCGAAGCGCGTCGACGAGGGTATTCGCCTTGCGAGCAAGGCTCCAACGGTAAGGGGGGGGGATGACCCCGCCCGGGAATGGAGAACAACGATGAATTTTCAGTTGAGTGAAGAACAGCAAATGCTGGCGGACAGCGCCAAGCGGTTTGTGCGTGACAACAGTGATGTGGAAACCCATCGCCGGAACAAGAAACTGATGCCACTGGATGCGGCCACCTGGCAGCAATTTGCCGACCTGGGCTGGCTGGCGGTGCCGTTCGAGGAAGAGCACGGCGGCCTGGGCATGGGGCCGCTGGAAACCATGGTGCTGCTGGAAGCACTTGGGGAGGGCCTGATCATGGCCCCCTATATTGCCACCGTGGTGCTGGGCGGCGGTTTTCTGCGCCAGGCCAGCGCGGCCCAGCAGGCGGAGACCATTCCTGCCTTGCTGGAAGGCAAGCTACAGGTGGCCTTTGCTGCGGAAGAGTACGAGCGGGTGTTTACGCTGGAAAACACCGCCATGGTCGCCGACCTGAAAGGCAATGAGGCGACACTGAATGGCACCAAGAGCTGTGTGATGAACGGTGACCAGGCGGACCTGCTGGTGGTGCTGGCGCGTACCGCTGGCCAGCCCGGTGATCAGGATGGCCTCAGCCTGTTTCTGGTGGATGCCAATGCACCGGGGGTGGAGCGGGTGCCCCACCGTACCGTGGACGGTCGCCAAGGCGCGGAGATCCGCTTCAACCAGGTGAAGGTGGCCGAGGCGGCCCGCATCGGTGCATTGCATGGCGGCTATGCCATCGCCCGGCAGGTACTCCATGATGGCCTGCTGGCCCTGTCGGCGGAGTCCGTGGGCAGCCTGTCCGTGCTGCTCAATGAAACCGTGGAATACAGCAAGACCCGCAAGCAGTTCGGCATGCCAATCGGCAAGTTCCAGGTGCTGCAGTTCCGCATGGCGGACATGTTCATCGCCATGGAGCAAACCCGGTCGCTGCTGCTGGCCGCCACCCTGAAAACCGTGGAAGGCCATGACGATGCGGCCAAAGCCGTGCATGCCATGAAAGCGCAACTGGGCCGGGCCGGGCGCAAGATCGTTCAGGAAGCCATCCAGATCCACGGCGGCATGGGCATGACCGACGAACTGAGCGTGGGCCACTATGTGAAACGGGTCACCGGCGTGGATGGCTTGTTCGGCAATGCGGATGTGCACCTGATGGCCATCGCCCGCTCGGCATGACGGGCCGGTTGTGGTGGCAGAAACCGGAAACCCATTTGCTCACCACGGTGGCCTTACGGTATAAGCCATGGACATCACCACGGAGCCACCGGGAGTCTGAATGTCACGCAAAGCCGCCGCATCGAAAACCCTGCTGCAAAACCTGCAGGTGCCGGAAGGGGACAAGACCTACGAGAAGGTGCTGGATGCGGGGCTGGCGTTATTCGTTGAGTTCGGCCTGCGCCGTACCACCATGGAAGACGTGGCGAGCAAGGCCGGTATCGGCCGGGCCACGGCCTACCGTCGCTTTGCCGACAAGGACCAGTTGATCCAGGTGGTGATCCTCCGTGAGTGTCAGCGGGAGCTGGCCCGGATCGAAGCGGACCTGGCGCAGATCGATAACGGTATGGAGCGGGTGCTGGAATCCTTTGTGCTGGCGACCACACGCGCCCATCGCCACCCGCTGCTGCAGCGGCTGCTCACCTCCGAACCGGAAACGATCCTGCCCATTCTTACCCAGCGCCTGTGGCAGATGATGGGATTCTTCCGCGTCTATATGGCCGGCATACTGGACCAGGAGCAAAAGAAGGGGGCCATTCGCAAGCAGTCCTCCGAGGCCCTGGCCGAGCTGATGCTGCGGCTCACCCAGTCCATGGTGCTGTCCCCGGACGGCTTGATGAATCCCGCCAACGAAGCCGGGGTGCGCCAGTGGGCCAATGACTACCTGCGGCCGCTGCTCACCCCCTGACATTTTCTTTCCCGGCCTGACCAAAATGATCTAAACAGAAATCCGAAATCTGTGTGATGCGCTTGTTTGCGTGACCAGTTGAGACGTATTTTTCTATTTGTCTCAATGAAGGATGCCACCGACAGGATTTGCCATGACACAGACGGCCACGCAAACACAGCGGGAAATCCCCCAACCCCTGGGTCCGGATTCCTATACCTGGCAGGATTTCGGTTCCTGGCGTTTCCACCTGATGCTGCCCCAGGCCTTCGTGCTGCAGGTGGCCCACCCGATCATCGATGCCGGGGTGGGTGAACATTCGGTCTACAAGACGGATCCCTGGGGGCGCGCCAAACGCTCCACGGAACTGCTCTGGCCCATCGTCTATGCCCGCCCGCAGAAAGCCATCGAAATGGGCATCAAGCTGCGCGACCTGCATCGTTCCATCAAGGGCGTGGACAAGCACGGCAACAAGTACTTCGCCCTGGACCCGGAAGCCTACAGCTGGGTGCATATCACCGGTTACGACGCCACCATCCGCATGCACGAGATGCTGGGCAAGTCGCCCACCACCGAACAACGTCACGCCATGTTTGTGGAGTGGCGGCAGCTGGGCAAGATGATGGGCATTCGCGACCAGGATCTGCCCGCCACGGAAAGCGATTACTGGGACTATTTCCACGGCATCATCCGCGACCGCCTGGAGTGGGGCGAGGTGGTGCAGGACCTGATGCGCCCGGACCATTATCTGGACATTCCCAAGCCGCCGGGCAGTCGTATCCCCGATGGCGCCTGGCGACTGATTCTGGCGGTGATGGGGCGTTTCATGCGCTTCAATCTGCGCGCCACCTTGCCGCACCCGTTCAGGGAAAAATTCCAGATCCCCTGGAGCAAGACGGATCAGCGACTGTTCCGTGCCTGGTGTGGCGTTTACCGGGTGCTGCATGCCCTGACGCCCAAAAGCCTGCGGCTGATTCCGTTGGCCCGTCGGGCCTACCGCGATGCCAGGCAACACCCTGAGGCCTATCACATCAATACCATTCCCGAAGGTGCCCGTTATGACATCGGATAACCGACCCTGGCTGTCCACCTACGCCTCCCTGGGGTACGACTGGCACACCCTGCCGGAGCTGCCCGAGAAAACCCTGTCCGATTATGTGCGGGACCATGGCCAACAGTTTCCGGACCGGGAGACGCTGGTGTTCCTTGGCAAGGCAATCACCTATCGGCAACTGGATCAGCTGGCGGATCGCATGGCCGCGCTATTTGTGGCCCGGGGCGCCAGGGCCGGGGACGTGCTGGGGCTGCAGATGCCCAACACCCCCCAGTACGTGGTGGCCTTTATCGCGGCGGCCCGACTGGGCATGGTGACCACCAGCATTTCGCCGTTGATGACGCCGCCGGAAATTACCCACCAGGCCAACGATGCCCAGGTGAAAATCCTGCTCACGCTGGTGCCGTTCTGGCAGACCTCGGTGCCACCGGTGCTGGGCAAGGTGGCGACGCTGAGTACGGTGATCGTCTCCGGTCCCATGGACCTGATCACCGGGCAGGGGGAGGCCCTGGAAGAGACGCACGAAGGCGTGTCGGTGATTTCCCTGCACGATCATCTGCCGGACTCCGGCGAACCGGTGACCACACCGGTGGATATGGATTCGGTGCTGTACCTGCAGTACACCGGTGGCACCACGGGCCTGCCCAAGGGGGCCCGGCTGACCTCGCGCAACCTGTTTATGAATAACCTGCAGGCCAATGTGTTTTACGGGTATCGCACCGGCGAGGAAACCGTGGCCTCCGCGTTTCCGCTGTTTCATATCGGCGGCGCGGCGGTGGTGTTCAACGCCTTGCGCACCGCCTCCACCTTTTTGTTGATTCCCGACCCCCGCGATATTGATCACTTCGTGGCGGAAATGACCGCGCGCACTCCCACCGTGCTGGCGGCAGTACCGGCGCTGTACCAGATGCTGTGTGCCAACGAGACATTCAGGGGGCTGGATTTCAGCGGCCTGCGCATGGCCATTTCCGGTGCTGCACCTTTTGCCAAAGAAGAAGTGCAACGGCTGGAAAGTGTGATCGGCAAAAACAAGTTCTGCGAAGTTTACGGCATGACCGAGACCAGCCCGGTGATCACTCTCAACCCGGCCTCTCATTTCAAGGAAGGCCATGTGGGTATTCCCCTGCCGGGCACCGAGGTGCGCATTGTGGATGTGGACACCGGTAAGGAAATGCCACTGGGCGAACCCGGCGAAATCATCGCCGCCGGTCCCCAGGTGATGCAGGGCTATCTGGCCATGCCGGAGGCCACGGAAAAGGCCCTGGAGGAAATCGACGGCAAGCGCTGGATGCACACCGGCGATATCGGTGTGATGGATAACGACGGCTTTGTGCGTGTTTGTGATCGCAGCAAGGACATGCTGATTGTGGGCGGCTACAAGGTGTTTTCCGTGGAAGTGGAGGGCAAGGTGCAGAGCCTGCCCTGGGTCGCCATGTGCGCGGTGGTGGGCCGCCCGGATAACGACCGGCCAGGCAATGACATCGTGCAGCTTTATGTGGAGCGCAGCGCGGATTGCGACAAGAACGACACCGACCTGAAGACCGAGCTGGACCGTTTCTGCCGGGAAAACCTGTCGCCCTACAAGGTGCCGAAAGAAGTGTTCTTCCTGGATGCCATTCCGCTCACCTCGGTGGGCAAGATCGACAAGAAGGCGTTGCGACAAACCGCCTAGCTTGAAACGTAGGGTGCACTGAGCCTGAGGCGAACTGCATCGATCCAAGGCCTATGTGGTGCAGTTCGCCTCAGGCTCAGTGCACCCTACGGGAAAGGCTGGCGATATTTTTACCCATACCCATAAAACGATAAAGGGTCACGACCATGACAAGAATAACGCTGCAATACAGCAAGGTGATCCTGCTGGGCATGCTACTGATGCTACAAGGCTGCTCGGCGTTCAAGGCATCCCACTTCGTGCCGGAATCGGCGGAAAACATGCGCGAGTGGGAAGTGGAAGGCCGCTTTGTTCTGCGGGCAGACAGTACCGTCAGCAAAAGCCATTTTGCCTTTCGGCAAATCGGTGAGGAGTTCGCCCTGTCCATTCTGATGGACGAGCCGGTGGGCGAACCCAAAGTCATCATTCGCGGTAACGTCTACGAGCCGGACAGTGAAACGGTGGATGTGATCGGCGGGGCGGAGGCCATGAAAGTGGCCGAACATCTGCAGGCGCATATTCGTGCCGGCAATCTGTCTTACTGGTTGCGGGGTTTGCCGGCCACCGCCGATGCGGTGGTGTATCAGGAAGACCTGGACCGGGTGGACCGTATTGAGGAAGCTGGTTGGGATATCGACTACCAGGAATACATGGCGGTGCAGAATTATCTGTTGCCGTCAGAAGTGACGTTCAAGGGCGAGCCGGGTTCCTTCACGCTGGAAATGGTGCGTGCGGAAACGGCTTATCTGACTCATCCCTGCGGCCAGAATGTGTCGCCCACCGAGCTTGAGGCAGAGCCGGAAAATAGCGCCGGCCAGGACGCGGTTCGCCAACTGGTACCCAGCGACGGTAGCCCTCCCATCCCCCGCTGGGTGGATGAAGCGGCTTTCTGTCGGCAGCTGGTGAAGATTCACGGCAAGATACCGGATGCCCGGGTGGGCCTGTACGGGCCGGACTCCATGATGTGGAAACTGTCCCGGGCGGGCATGCCCGGCGCCTTTGGGGCGGGCCGGGCGCTGTTGCTGCAACTGGCCCACCCCTGGGTCACCGCCAGTATCGACGAACACTCGGTGGTCCGTGATGACCCATTGGGCCGTGCCCGTCGCACCTTCCAGCATGTGGGCACCATGGTGTTCGGCAGCATGCCCCAGGTGATGACGTCGGCCAATCAGGTGCGTGATATCCACGAAGAAATCGAAGGCGAAGTGCCCATGGATTCCGGGGCTTTCCAACGGGGCAGCGAATACCGGGCCAATGAAGTGGCGGCCATGATCTGGGTCCATGCCACCCTGTGGGAAACCCTGGCCTACATGTACGAGAAGATGGAAGGGGAGCTGACTCAGGAAGAGAAGGACCAGTTCTACGAGGAAACCAAGCTGTTTGCCATGCTGTTCGGTGTGCCGGAACAGGCGCTACCGGGAGACTGGAATGCCTTTATGGAATACAACCGCGCCATGTGGGCCAGCCACCAGCTTACCGTGGAAGAAAATGGTATTCGCCTGAAGGAAGATCTGTTCGACCCGCGTTCCGTCTGGATGATCTTCCCGTTGTGGGTGCAGGAACAGGTCACCGCCGCCAATCTGCCGCCGCGCATTCGTGATGAATTTGAAATGAAGTATGGCTGGTGGCAGAAGTTCAACAACGCCTGGATCATGAGCGGTGCCACGGTGGCCCAATGGATGCTGCCAAAGAGCCTGGAGCGTAACCCGCTTTATCACGAGGCCAATGCGCGGCTGGAAGGCAAACGGGTAGGCACTTACAACCAGTTCCTGATTGAAGCGTTGCTGGACAAGGAGCGCTTGGTTAACTGATGCCAAGAGTCATCGCACTGCTACTGATGCTCGGGCTGGCGGCAACTCTGCCGGCCTATGAGGTACAGATTCGTCATCTCAGTCAGCCGGACTTTCTGCAGCAGGTGTTTGGCTCGGCTTCGCCACAACCGGGGTTGCTGCCCTTGCGCGGCGAACTGCGCCAGCGAGTGACAAAGGTGCTGGGCCACCCCTACCGGGGCCTGCGCCTGCGCTACTGGCATACCGATACCACCAGTGCCTGGATCATCGACGAAAAAAGCAAGGACATGCCCATGACGGTGGGCGTGGCCGTGGGGCCGAAGGGCATCGTGGATCTGGAAATTCTGGTGTACCGGGAGCCCCGTGGCAGCGAAGTGCATGAGGTCTTTTTCCGTCGTCAGTATCGAGGCATGACACTCAATGATGACGATACCCTGTCCGGCGACGTGGATGGCATCACCGGTGCCACCCTGTCCGTGGATGCCACCAGCCGCGTGGCCGCCATGGCGCTGGTGCTGCACCAGGCGGTGATGGAAGGCGCCTCTTCCACACCATAACCCCGCACGCCACTCGTTGGAGTCTTGCTCGCAAGGCGAAGCCCCGAAGCAACTGCAGTCCCTTCGCCTTGCGAGCAAGGCTCCAACGGGAGGGGGTAGGTAGTTGCCACAACCTCGCCAAGCCACCACTATCGAACCATTATCGCTGCGCTGGCTCTAACCGTTATGGTTCGATTTTTCCCGCCTGTTTTTCGAGGCCTTGGTTATGCATTGCTGCTGGTGCTGATTCTGGCACTGGTGGCGGCGGGCTGGCTTTATAGCCAGGGGCTACGTGTGGGCAAACCGGGCTGGCATAACGGCCTGACCCTGGCGCAGTGGCGCTGGCAACCGGACGACTGCGCGTCCCTTGCCGGTACAGATCTGGTCCTGAGCGATCTGTTTCCTGTCACCGTCCACATGAGCTCGGTCACTGTCACTGCCTGTGATAGTGGGTCAGACGATGACGGTTTTGTGATGCCGGAATCCCTGCCCTGGACACCCCCTTTTGTACTTTCCATCGATACGTTGCAGTTACCCGAGCTTGGTGGGGTGGTGCCGCCGCCGTTGCAGGTAAAGGCTCGACAGCAACAACAGTGCTGGTCCCTTCAGGTGGAGAGTCCACAAAGCGACCTGAAGGCGGAGTATGCCCGCGATGACGGGCATTGGTCGCTGCACGGCAAGGGCGCGTTGAATGAATGGCTCACGGACTGGCAGGGCAGATGGCAGTTTGAAGGCGAGGGTGTGTGGCAGGGACAACCTGCTGGCAGCCTTGGCGCAACCCTGCAGGACGTAGGCCTGCAGTCTCAGCCGCAAAAAGCCGAGCTGGCAATGAAGGCCCGTTTTACTGGTGCGCAGTGGCAGGCTGAGATGAGTCTGACCGAACCGTTGGAGCTCAATGGGCAGTGGCAACTGGCAATCCCGGCACCGTTATCGTTGCAAGGGCAGGGCATTGCCCTGTCGCAAGCCCGGGGACAGTTACAACTGCTAGGGCCGCCAGGGCAGGTGCATGTTTCTGCCAACAGTGATGACGGCACCATAGAACAGGGTGCCGGGCGGGTCACGTTGACGGGGCCGGAGCTGGATGGGCAACTGGATTTTCAGTGGCAGGATCGAAGGCTGACCCTGTCGCCGGCAACGCTAGCGTTGCCGGAACAACTCTCCGCGCAATGGAAAGAGCCCCTGCAAGTGCCCATGGCGCTGGGCGGCGCCACGGATCTACCGTTGCTGGTTGGCTATGAAGACCTGCGCCTTAAAGCCAGCCCCAGCCGGCTCCAGTGGCAGGGCAAACACTGGCAGTGGCAGGGAGCGCTGGCGTTGCAGGGCCGATGGCAAGGGTTCCGGCTGGATGGGCACTGGCAAGGCCAGGCCGCCAGCGACGGCTTGCAGGGAAAACCGATTACCCTCAATGCTCGTAACGACGACGACCGTCTCGCCTTCCGCTTGCCGCTGGAATCTCTGCACCGGGCACCTTACGGCGGCAAGGCCACGGTGAAAGGTCAGTACGCGGGCTACCCGCTCGATGGCAGCGTGTCGTTCCGCCAGACCGATCTCGGTTGGCAGGGAACCCTGTCGGCCACGTCATCCATTCCCGGCTATGACCGGGGCGGTGATGTTTCCCTGCAGGTGCCATGGCACCTGAAAGACAGTGCCGTGGTGCTGGCGGATGGCAGTCGATTGTCGGTCAGCGAAGGGCTGGTGGAACAGGTGCTGCTGCGCCCGCTCACCGTGACGGCAAGGGGGCCGGTAACGGTGAGCAGTGCCGGGGCCCATGGTCAGGTGCAACTGCGCGGTGGTGGCTTGCTGGCGGCCCGCTGGCGGTTGCCGGTGGTGGCAGGCAGTGCCCGGCTGGTCGGCAAAAAAGCCACGGCACGACTGACTATTGCCGATTGGCAAAGCGAGCTGACGGCGGAAGCCTCTCTGGCAGGGGAAATACCCCGTGGTAGTTTTCAGATCGATAGCAGGCTGATCCCGGCCATGGGCCAGGGCCTGGACATGACGCCGCAGAAAGGCACTCTCACAGGAAGGGGGAGCTGGCAATGGCGTGACACTCTGTCTGCACAGGGCACAATTCGCCTGCTCGATACGGCAGTGGATTGGGGCAGCGTCACGGCCCGGGGGATTCAGGGAACTCTGGAAGGGCACTATCGTGATGGTGCAGTGTCTCTGAAGAGTGCAGGGCCGGTGACGGCGAACACCCTGGATATCGGTACGCCGATCACTGACCTGTCCCTGCAGGTGGAGAGCGATCTCAGTCATTGGCAATTCACTGATATCAGTGCGGATCTGTTGGGAGGCTCCCTGCGGGCACCGGCACTGGACTGGCCCTCACCCCGTCCCCAGCCGGTGGTGATTACCCGCATTGATCTGGAGCAGGTGGCCGCCTTGCAGAACCCGCCGGCGGTATTTCTGGATGGCCGTGTTGGCGGCTATGTGCCCCTGCAACTGGGCACGGACTTTATGGTGGTGGAAGGGGCGCGGCTGGCTAATGAGGAAACCCTGTCCCTGCGCATCCCGCCATCTTCCAGTGTGCAGTCCATGGCCAGCGCCAATCAGGCCGTGAAACTGGCACTGGAAAGCCTCAGCGTGCTGACCATTCCGGATTTCCAGGCGCGCATGAACATGGACCGGGAGGGCTGGCTGGAAGCGGCGGTGACCATCAAGGGAGTGAATCCACAGAGAAATAATCTGCCGGTGGTGTTTAACTACACCCATCGGGAAAACATGCTGGTGCTGATGCGCAGCCTGCGTATTGGCGATGACATCACCGAGAAACTGCGCACGGAGAGAGCACAATGAAAACACTCGCGCCGGGTTTATTGCTGGCGGTAACCCTGTTGCCCGCCTGCACACCGACGGTGGCTTTAAAAGCCCCGGAGGAACCCATCACCATCAATCTGAACGTGAAGATCGACCATGAAATCCGCCTCAAGGTGGAAAAGGATATCGATCAGTTGTTCAGTGAAGACAGCGACCTGTTTTAGGAGTAGGGACGATGAAAATTGTAAAAACTATGATTGCCACCCTGGCCTTGCTGTTGAGCATGGCGGCGTTTGCACTGGATCTGGATGCGGCGAAGAGCCAGGGCATGGTGGGTGAACAACCGGACGGTTATCTGGGCGTGGTCAAGGCGACCCCGGCCGCCGTGGAGCTGGTGGCGGATATCAACCAGAAACGCCGTGATGCCTATGAACGCATCGCCAAACAGAACGGTATTACCCTGGATCAGGTGGCGCGACTGGCCGGGCAGAAAGCCATCGATAAAACCGACGCTGGAGATTATGTGCGGACTCCCGATGGCCAGTGGGTCACCAAGTAAATGCCGGTGTTCCTCGGAGGGATGAATCCCGGCTCATTTTGACCGGAAAAGTGAGCCCGGAGCGTGAGGGAAGGATTGTGATCCACTCAACTTGAATGAGTGGATCCTTCCCGAAATGTTTTGATATCTCCCATAAAAATATAAAAAAATATTTCTATATAAACAGCATTGGAGCGAACGTTCCAACTGAGACGAAATCCCTAATCCATTGGTAATCTTTTGTCTGAGGGTGGTTAAATTTCAGTAAATTCAAGCACTCAGCGCCCTCTCTGGGCTATGGGGTCCTTCACCTTGTGGTTACATTTGCAGAATCACAGGGAGCAACTTTGAAGGAACTCTGCCATGAAAACGATCTTGCGTGTTAGTGCGGTGATCCCGCTTTTTCTATCCCCCCTCGCCATGGCCGGAGAAAATGTTCCGGACCGTTATGGGTATATTGGTGGGCATGCCAGTTATTACACTTTTTACGATAACGACGTGATCGGCAATGGTGTCGACGGTCTGGATGATGTGCCTTTTTATGGCGGTCAGCTGGGCTGGCGTTTCCATCCCAACTGGTCTGTGCAGGGTTGGTATGACGAGGTCGAAGGCGATGCGGAAAGCCAATACGATTCCGGTCGTCGTGTGGACATGACCAACTACTTTGTCAGCGGTCGTTATCACTTTAACGATACCAGTCTCCTCGGTTTTGAGCCCTATGCGGGTATCAATGTGGGGGAGCAGTACATTGAGAGTCTCAATAACCCCAACAGTGACAAGAATGACGAGCTGATGACGGGGGTCGAGCTGGGTGTTCAGCGTGCCTTCTTCAAGCATGTGATTCTGGATCTGGGTACCCGTCACGCCTACAGCACCGACCGCGAGTACTGGGAAGGTCAGGTGTATGCGGGCCTTAATCTGGCGTTTGGTATCAGTAACGACAGCGACGACAGCGCTGACGATGAGGTGGTAGCGGCTACCCCGGCTGAAGTGGTAACCGGTGACAGCGATGGTGATGGGGTCAACGATGACCGTGACCGTTGCCCGAACACCGCCTCCGGTGCGGTGGTGGATGCGGATGGTTGTCAGGTCTATGAGAGCCTGGAGCAGCGTGAAACCTCGGTGATCTACTTTGGTTTTGACCGCGATACGATTCAGGGACAATTTACTGATGAGATTCGCGGTGTGGCAGAGCGTTTGAACGGGGGTGAGCAGGGCCATATCCGCGTGGAAGGCCATGCTGACAGCACCGGCCCGGCGGACTATAACCAGGGCCTTTCCGAGCGTCGTGCCCAGTCCGTGAAAGACCGTCTGATGAAAGATTTCAACGTCAGCGGCGATCGCATCAGCACGGAAGGCTATGGTGAGAACAAGCCGGTAGCGGACAACAGCACCCGTGAAGGCCGCGCCAAGAACCGTCGTGCGGAAATCATCGTGGAAACCGAAGAGAAGAAAGCGCAGTTCAAGTAACCGCGTGATTCGGGAAACAAAAAACGGGATGCTTCGGCATCCCGTTTTTTTAGGGTCATCGGTGAAGGTTACTGCCCACTCTTCGACCAAGGGTTCTGTTTGTAGGCGCTATGCTCGCATGGCGAACCGCTAATGATTACAGCGCTTTTTTCCTCGCTAGGGCTCGGTTCGCATGTCGTAGATCCCCTGGGGGGACGAGCATGGCTCCTACAGTCTATATTCCTTCCGAGGCATGTATTCACCCGGCAATTAAGTACATTGGGCCAATGTTGTCGTTTGCCGTAGAAGCGTCGCTTGCGGCGCGATTCCAGCGTTGTTAATCGCGCCGCAAGCGACGCTCCTACATTAGCCGCTCTGCCAGCCCCGATGCCCGCCAGGTGCGTTTTTTCACCGCGCTGTCCAGCACTGTGGGTTTGCCGAATTCCAGCAAGGTGAAACGATCACGGGCACGGGTGACGGCGGTGTAAATCAGTTCACGGGTGAGCAGTGGATGGGGAGCATCAGGCAGCACCAGCAGGGTATGCCGGAATTCCGAGCCCTGGGATTTATGCACCGTCATGGCATAGACGGTTTCCACCCCGTCCAGGCGGCTGGGCAGGACCCATTTGATGCGGCCGTCCGGTAACTGGAAGGCGACGCGCAGCAGTAACTCCGGTTTGCCATTTCTCTCTTCCAGCAGCGGCAGGGTCAGACCCACATCGCCGTTCATCAACCCCAGCTGATAATCGTTGCGGGTCATCATCACCGGGCGGCCCGGATACCACTCCCGTTCCGGGGCCAGGTCCTGTTGTTGCAGGTGACGGGTGATGCGCTGGTTCAGTTGTTCCACGCCGAATGGCCCGCTGCGCAAACCACTGAGCAATTGCTGGTGGGTGAGTTGCTTGAGCAGTCCGGCGGCCCAGGCATCGAAATCCTGCCGTTGCGACGGCGGCGTTGCCACCGTCTGAAAGAGCGCACGCAAACCCTGGTGATCGCCGCTGCCGTTCAGCAGCAAGGTTTCCAGTTGCCGGTCATCACTGCGCAGGGGATGGCGATGCAGGCTGTCGCCGTATTTTTGAAACGCCTTGCGTACCTGGGGCAGGTTTTCGTCGTTCACCGCCCGCGCCAGTTCGCCGATGCCGGGGCTGTCCTTGGAGCGCCAGTTGGTGCGCAGCATGGCGGTCTGCTGGGCCAGGGCGTTGCCCGGTGCCTGGTCGGTTTCCTGATAGTCGCTGATGTCGGCGCCACAGGTGTCCTTGATGAAATCGATGGTGCGTTGTTGATAGCGGCCCTGGTGGGCATGGCGACACAGATCGCCCATCACCGCGCCGGCTTCCACGCTGGCCAGCTGGTCCTTGTCGCCCAGCAGGATCAGCCGGGTGTGCGGGCTCAGGGCTTCCAGCAGGCTGGCCATCATGTCCATGTCGATCATGCTGGCCTCGTCCACCACCACCAGATCTGCATGCAGCGGATTGTCAGCATGGTGACGGAAGTGACGGCTGTCCGGGCGTGTGCCGAGCAGGCGGTGGAGGGTGGTCACGTCCGTGGGGATGGCGTCGCGTACCGCGACGTCCACGTCCAGTTGTTGCACTTGTTCGCCGATGGATTCGGTGAGCCGTGCCGCCGCCTTGCCGGTGGGAGCGGCGAGGCGGATTCGCAGACGCTGGTTGTCCGCCATGGCCAGACTTTGCAGCAGCCCCAGCAGGCGAACCACGGTGGTGGTTTTGCCGGTGCCCGGACCGCCGGTGATGATGCCAATACCACTGCGGCTGGCCAGGGCGCAGGCCACCTGTTGCCAGTCGGTCTGGTCGCCGGCGTTCGGGAATAATCGGGCCAGGGCGTCGCGCAGACGCTCGGCAGGCAAGGGGCTGACGGTGGCCAGTCGTTGGCCGATGGCCTCGGCCACCGCCACTTCCCGGGCCCAGTTTCGGCGCAGGTAAAGGCGACTGCCATCCAGCACCAACGGCGTGCTGCCGTTCTGGCTGACCAGCGGACTCTGTTGCAGATCATGCAGCCAGTCGTCCGGTTTGCCGGGCAGCAGGGTGACCAGCTCCGGCGGTGGGCTGGTGCCCCACAGCTGGGTGGCCAGTTCCCGGTTTTTCAGGTCCAGACAGAGGTGGCCGCTGGCTTGTTGATTGCTGGTGAAGGCGGCGAGCAGCAGCACTTCGTAGCTTGCCTGCGGGCATTGCTGCTTAAGGAAGCGGGCAATGGCCACATCCAGATCGCGCAGCAGATTGTTGTCGCGCAGCAGGAGAAGAGCGTCTTCCCAGGTGAGGGCGGAGAACAGGTCAGTTTGCATGCGATGCCCTCGATGTTGAGGCAGAGCCGTAGGAGCTATGCTTGCATGGCGAAGGGTTTGGAGTGTTTCCTGCATGCTTTTTGCGAACCTGGTAGTCCTCATTCGCCATGCAAGCATAGCTCCTACGGGGGGAGGTCGGTTGCTTCATGGTTGCCCTCCGAACATCGCATCCAGCGCTTCAATCAACCCGGTCGCTGGTCGATCAAACACGGTGCCTGCCGCCGGTCCCTGCAAACCACGTAAAAACACATACACGGCGCCGCCCAGGTGCTGGTCGGGATCATAATCCGCCAGGCGGCTTTTCAGCAGGCGGTGCAGGGCCAGCAGGTAGAGGACGTATTGCACTTCGTAGCGTTTTTCCAGCACCGCGTCGGTCATGGCGTCCAGGGTGTAGGCGCTGTCATCCACGCCCAGCCAGTTGGATTTGTAGTCGAGCACGTAGTACTTGCCGTCGTGTTCGAACACCAGATCGATAAAGCCCTTGAGCATGCCGTTCAGGGTGTCCGCTTCCAGTCGCGGGCGCGGGTGCTGTGGGTGGATGTGCTGGCGGATCAGGATGTCCATCTCGGCCACTTTTACCTGGTGGGCGGGGAACAGGAATTCCAGTTCCGGCACATAGGTGTGCAGGGTGTTGAGGGCGATCTGGTCGTTTTCCAGCGGCAGGCTTGTGGTGACTGCCTGCTTCCACCAGTGGCGGATCACTTCCATAAAATCCTGCCAGCCCCGGGCCTGCAGTTTTTCTTCCACGCTGGTTTCAAACTCGGCCGGGTCGGCCAGGGTCTCTGTGAACCGCTGGTTGGCGGCCTGTTCGAGAATGTCGTGGAGCAGGGTGCCCGGTGCGGCGCCACGGGGAAAGGCGTGAATGCTGTCTGGCAGGGGCTCGGCATCATCGACAACGGTGTCATCCTGCTGCTCGGCCAGTTGATCGCCACGCGGATCCGCCGGGGCCAGGGTTTCCTGTACCTGTTTGAGCGCGCTGTAGCTGGCAATCCACCAGGGTTGTCGTTGCCGGGCCACAGGAATCAGCGGCGTGCGCAGGGTCCGCGCTTCGGCTTGGGGTTGATAGGTTTCTGTGCTGCTGTCCGGTGCGGCGATGATGGACACCGCCTCATGGGCTACCGGCACCAGCGCGTCGCGCAGGCCGTCGTTGGCCACGCCGGTGCCGAACAGCAAACGGCCGATGGCGCTTTTTTCCAGCTGGTTCTGTTTGCCGCGGCCCTTGATATAGGGCGCGATTCCCAGGGTGCAGGTGTGGCAGGCGCGGGTCAGGGCCACGTAGAGCAGACGCATGTCTTCGGCGAGTCGTTCGTGGTCCGCCTTGTTTTCGACATCGTCATCCGGCTCCAGCGAAACATTGAGATGATCGTTTTCGTGGTAGCGCAGCGGCGGCTTGTTCTTGTCCGCCGGGCGGAAGCTGCAGATAAAGGGCAGGTACACCAGCGGGTATTCTAGGCCCTTGGATTTGTGGATGGTGATCACCTTGACCCGGTCGTCGTCACTTTCCAGGCGCAGGATACTTTCCTTGCTACTACCGCGACCTTCTTCAACCGTGTCTTCCAGATAACGAATCAATGATTGTTCGCCATCCAGCTGGGTGGCGGCCTGCTGCAGCAACTCTGCCAGATGCAGCAGGTTGGTCAGGGCCCGTTCGCCGTCCAGGCTTTGGCTGAGCCGGGCGGGTACATGAAAATCCATCAGCAGGCTGCGCAGCATGGGCAGCACGCCCTGGGTCTGCCATTGTTGGCGATAGCCGTGAAACTGCTCCACGGTTTCTTCCCAGCGCACTTCATCCTGATTAAGGGTATCCAGTTCCGCGTAGGCCAGGTCCAGCACCGCACAGGCCAGGGCGCTGCGCACCCGGGTGTCGGATTCCGGGGTGGCGCAGGCGTGCAGGATCAGCAGCAGGTCATGGGCTTCCGGCTGGGCAAACACGGAATCCTGATCAGACAGATAGACGCTGCGCACCTGCCGTTCCATCAGCGCATCGCGGATGGCTTTGGCTTCGGTGCGATCGCGTACCAGGATGGCAATGTCGTTGGGATGCAGGGGCCGGAAGCTGTCGGCTTTGCGGAAGCCGGTGACGCCTTTTTCGGCACCGTTAAGCAGATGGGCAATTTCACTGGCGCAGCGTGCCGCCTGCTCGTCCCGGTACTGGCCGGCGCTGACCGGTTTTTCCTGCTCGTCTACCCACAGGGTAATGCCGGATTTTTCGTTGTTGTCGACTAACAGAACGTCCTTGCGTCCGTTGGCGTCAACCTCTTCGAAGGGGATAGCGTTGTCCATCATGAACACATCGCCAAAGGTAGTCTGGCTGTAGGTGAACAGATGGTTCACTGCCTTGACCATGGCGTCGGCGCTGCGGAAGTTTTTATCCAGGGTGTAGTGGTTGCCTGCGGTGGCCCGGCGGGCTTTCAGGTAGGTAAAGACGTCGGCACCACGGAAGGCATAGATGGCCTGCTTGGGATCGCCGATCATGAACCAGCCGGTGCCGGCTTGCCCTTCATAAAGCGCGGAAAAAATCCCGTACTGGGTCGGGTCGGTATCCTGGAATTCGTCGATCAATGCCACCGGGAACTGGTCGCGGATGACCTGGGCAAGCCGTTCGCCGTTGCCGCCTTTCAAGGCATCGTGCAGGCGGTTGAGCATGTCGTCGAAGCCCATGGTGGCGGTCTGGCGACGGACCTGATCCACGCGCCGGTCGATCCAGGCGGCGGCATGGGCGAGCAGGTCGGTGCGGGGCAACTGTGTATTTGCCCGGCCTTCCATGACCGCATCCAGCTGCTGGCAGAAGGCAAAGTCCGGGCGGTGTTCCTGGCCGGCCTTGGTGAGTTTCATGCCTTCATGGGAAAACTTTGCCAGGGTGTCGTAGGCCTTGTCGTTTAGCCGTTCGCCATTGGCGTAGCGTTGCAGGGTTTGCAGCATGCCGGGCAGGCTGGTGGTGCGGTAGCTGTTGCCGTTGAGCCATTTGTTGTCGCGAGCGGCGCGCACCCACTCGAGAAAGTCCGGCAGTTCGGCGGCCAGTTGCTGGCGGGCGTGTTGATCCTTGTCCGCCTGGGGGCCGGTTTGTGTCAGCCAGTGTGTGACGCTTTGCGGTAACGCTTCCGGGTCCGCTTCTTTCAAACCGAGCAGGGGGCGACAGGCCTCCAGCAACGCATCCGGGTTACCCAGGTTGTCGCTTTGCAGAGCATTGGCGGCGCTCACCGGGAAATCGGCGATCACGGAACGCCAGTAATCCCGCGCCGCCATTTGTTGTTCGTCGCTGGCGTCTTCCTGCAACTCCAGGCTGAACAGACTGCCGGAATCGAAGGCATGCTGTTTGAGCATGCGGTTGCAGAAGCCGTGGATGGTGTAGATGGCGGCTTCGTCCATCCACTGGGCGGCGGCATCCAGACGTTGGGCACAACGGGCCCGGTCTTGCGGATCGCTATAGTCGTTAAGCAATTCGGCCAGCACCGGGTCGTCGGCTTTTGCATTGGCATCGGCAAAGATGCGCGCGGCACCGGCCAGACGGTCGCGGATCCGTTCGCGCAGTTCCTCGGTGGCCGCTTCGGTGAAAGTCACCACCAGAATTTCCGGCGGCAGGAGCGGGCGCGCGAAGGCATTGTCGTCGCCATGGCCGAGCACCAGACGCAGATACAGCGCGGCCAGGGTAAAGGTCTTGCCGGTGCCGGCACTGGCTTCGATCAGCCGGGTACCGTGCAGCGGGAAAGTAATCGGGAGCGGACGTTCAGCATTCATGCGCTACCCCCGGTTGCAACTGCGTAGGGTGCACTGAGCCTAAGGCGAACTGCACCATTCCACCGTCGGCAGAGTAACCGAATCGCGGCTAAGGAACTGTCAGCCAGGTATCGCACTTTCTCGCGTTGCAGCTTGCAGCTTGTAGCTTGTCGCTGTTTAACGGTGCAGTTCGCCCTAGGCTCAGTGCACCCTACGGAAACAGGAGAATGGGTGCGTTTAATGGTCACCATGTTCACTCCATTGGGCGTGCTGGTAGAGCGGGGCATAGAGTTGCCCGGTCCAGTAGTCGAAAGCGCGCTCGTCGCCGTGGCGGACAGCCAGCATCTCATCGAAGTCGGTCCAGGCGCGGGCAAGGGCCGGTTCCTTGTCCTGTTCACCGGTGTGCATAAAACCGGATTCGAACACCTTGCGTGCCTCGTTGTCGCCGTTGTCTTTTTCTTCCCCTTTCAGCCAGGCGAAGGCGGTGGCGCAGGCGATGGGTAGCGGTTCGCACAGGGCCTGTTGCCAGGCATGGCCCAGTTGATCCAGGCAGTGCTGGGCGTCGCTGCGGTTCAGGTGGGGCAGGGTAATGCGGCCATCCTGGCCCTGGACGTGGGTGGTTAACGGGCACCCGGCGGCGCAGGCGGCCAGGTGCAGAGTCCAGTCCCGGGTGAGTTTGTCGAAGCGCTCTTTCAGTTTGCCGGTGTGCAGGACCAGACGCTGGCTATTCGCGGCGGAGCCGCGCAAATCCGTGAGCCAGTCTTCGATCTGCAGGGGCCCGGCGTTGAGACGGATTTCCTGTTGCGGTTGCGGTGCGCCGCACTCGGCCAGCAGGGCAAAGTAATGTTCCAGTGGCTGGGACAGGGGCATCAGCAGGCTGTCGCGGCTGCCTTCGTCAAAGGGCGCCAGGGGCAGATCGCCACTACCGGCCAGGCGATCCAGGGTGTGGGCCATGGCGTCGCCGGCATGCTCCGGACCGGCACGCAGGGCCTCGCTGAGCAACTGGTCCTGGAGCTGGAAACGTTGCAGGCCGTCGAAGGCAAAGGGTTCGCTGTCATCCAGTACCTGGCGTTGCTGTTTCAGGCGAGCCTTCAGGCGCTGTTCGAAAAAATGCGCCACCGGCTGTTTGAGAAAACGGCCCAGGGCGGCGCAGGTAATCGGCTCGTCGCTGTCCAGTGGCGGCAGGGGCTGATCATTGCTGACAGCAGGTGCCTGGCCATCGTGGAGGGCGCGCCATTCGTTGGCATAGGTGTGTAGTGAATCGCTGTGCAGTGAATCGTTGGCCGCATCCTGGTCGCTGTGGAAAAAATAGCGGGCACTGAACGGTTGCAGCGGGTGCGCCACGGTGAGGGCATCCACCGGTTCGCCCTGGTCGGTGTGCCAGCGCTGGTTGATGTGGTCGCGCAGTTGCGCCACCAGCACCGAGGGCGGGCGTTCGCTGTTGTCGCGCACGTTGCGGCCGGTCCAGCTGATGTAGAGGCTGTCCCGGGCGCTGAGCAGGGCTTCCAGAAACAGGTAGCGGTCGTCATCCCGGCGGGATCGGTCGCCGGGGCGGTAGTTGCCCCATTGCCGCATCAGATCGAAATCCATGGGCTGCTGCTGACGGGGGTAGTCGCCGTCCTTCATGCCGAGCAGGCAGACATGGCGGAAGGGAATGGCGCGCATGGGCATCAGGGTGCAGACGTTGATGCGCCCGGCCATGAACCGTTGCGACAGGCTTTCCGCGTTGAGGGCATCGAGCAGCGGGCGGCGGGCCACGGTGAGAGGCAGGACGCTGTCAAAATCCGCTTCGGCGCAGGCCGCCAGCCAGTCGTTGAGGGCGTCGCGCAGACCCGCATCCAGGGTCTGGTCGGTTTCGTCCACCGGGGCGAACAGGTCATCCAGTAACCGGGTGAAGCGTTGTTGCCACTCCCTGGCGCTGGCGTCCTGACGGGATTGCTGCCAGTGATGTTCCAGGGTATCGAGCAGGCGCGACAGGCGCCCGGCCAGCTCCGCGCCCAGCCCGGCCACTTCGTCCAGGGGCTCGATGCCCATCCAGGCCGGCCCGTCGCCGAGCAGGTAGCCGGCCAGTATCCGTTTCAGGCCGAAGGCCCAGCTGTTCTGTTCGAAGCCGGGCACGTCCAGGGTCTTGCGCTGCTGGCTGTTCAGGCCCCAGCGAATGCGCGCCTGGTCGATCCAGCGGGCCAGTTGCGGCAGGTCGCCTTCGTCGATGCCGAAACGTTCGCGCACGGCGGGCACATCCAGCAGATCGAGAATGTCGGTGGCGGTGAAGCGCCACTGGGGCAGGTGCAGCAGGGATTCCACCGCCTGGGCCAGGGGGGACGCGGCACCGGCACTGCGGTCGCTGAGGGTGTAGGGCAGATAGCGGGGATCGTCCCGGTCCAGTCGACCGAACACTGCATCAATGTGCGGCGCATAGGCTTCGATGTCCGGCACCATCACGATCACGTCCCGGGGTTGCAGGCTCGGGTCGTTGCTGAACCGGTCCAGTAATTCATCCTGCAGAATTTCCACTTCCCGCTGGGGGCTGTGGCCGATGCGGAAACT
Source organism: Alcanivorax sp. HI0007 (assembly GCF_001635525.1). Taxonomy (NCBI): domain Bacteria; kingdom Pseudomonadati; phylum Pseudomonadota; class Gammaproteobacteria; order Oceanospirillales; family Alcanivoracaceae; genus Alcanivorax; species Alcanivorax sp. HI0007. The sequence goes on along the minus strand of NZ_LWEJ01000271.1, from coordinate 27,325 downwards.
GAGCGAGCCATCGATCGCCAGAGAGGGGCGCTGGTCCGGCGCCGGCAAGGGTTCCAGATCGAGAATGTCCTGCTGCAACTGTTGCAACAAGGTTTGCGGTTCGTGGTGTTCAAACAGATCGATCTGATTCTGGAAGGCGCTGCGATAACTGTCCGGGTCGTCGTGGTCGTAGAGCAGGCCGATAAAGTCCCGGCCCTGTTTGCCCCAGGCGGCCAGCAGCGGATTGACGCGATTTTCCGGCAGGGCGGTCAGGTGGCGTTTGCGGTTGTCCAGTTGGCGGCGCAGCAGTTGTTTGTCTTCGACAATATCCGCCCAGTAATGCTGGCAGGGGTTCTGTACCAGCATCAGGATCTGGCAGTGCTGACTCAGCGCGGCCAACGCTTCCAGGGCTTGCTGGGGCAGGGCACTGATACCGAAGATGATCAGGCGGCGGGGCAGGCCCGGCGGTGGCGTGCCCTGTTGCTGTTGTTGAGTGAGTGCCGCGATAAAATCCCGATGGATGGCGCTGCGGCTGAGGCCCTGTTTGCTGTCATCCATGTCCGCCAGCAGGGCGCGCCACAGATGCGCCTGCCACAGCTGGCTGCTGGGAAACTCATCAAAAGCGTCGCGATCCTGGGCCTTGCGCAGACGGTCGTTGCCGTTTTCCCAGTCCGCCAGCCAGTCCGCCCGATAGACCTGATAGGCATCGAACAGATCCGCCAGCCGCTCGGCCAGCTGATGGCGTTTGCGACCGTCCACATCGTCGGCGAGAAAATGCCGCAATGGGCCGAAATGGTCGTTATTGAGAAGCGTCGGCAATAACCGGTACAGACGCCACAGCAGCCGGGATTTATCGAAGGGCGAGGTACGGGGCACCTGGTCTTCGCCAAGGACGGTGCGATAGGCACTCCATAAAAAGCGGGCGGGCATCTGAAACTGAAAACCGGCGCTGATTCCCAGGGCATCCGCCAGTTGCAGTTTCAGCCACTGGGCCATGCCGTTGGACTGCACCAGGAAGGTTTCCGTTTCCAGTGGTGACAGCGGCTCACGCTGTAGCCAGTCGGCCACCAGCTCGGTGAGGGTTTCCAGACGGTTGCCGTGCAGCACCATCAGCCCGTTTTGCATGGACATTCCTTGCGCGAAATTGCGTTTGTGCGAAAGGGTCTAGCCTAAGGGAGAAGCGCTTGCCGTGCTACAACAGCTAGCCACATGTGGGGCAAAGGAGGGGATGCCAAAGGAGGGAGGTAGCCAGATTTTGTTGTGGGGAAATAATTGGGTGGCAGGGGCGAGTAACGAGTTTCGAGTCTCGAAAAACAAAAACCATTCTTCGGTTGAAGGTTTTGACTTTCGCAACTCGCTCCTCGTCACTCGCTACTGAATCGCTACAGCACGCTCATCCACCAGTTAAGTCGTTCACGCTTTTGCGGTTGCGGTGTTTCCTGTCTTTCTTGCGCTGGCGGGGTGTCGGCTTCACTGGCCTGGCTGGGCTTGATGCCGAAAGTGGGATAGAGCGACGCTACCAGCAGCACCGCCATGGCCTGATTAAAGGCGCGCAGGCGCCGGCCCCGGTACAGCCAGTTTTTCAGCACCGCGCCAAACAGGTTCCAGCTGCTGATCAGCGGTAATCCGACGATCAGGAAGGTGCCGGCCACAATGGCCACGCTCAAGGTGAAGTCCTGCGGTTGGGTAAAGGTGGCTACCCCGGTGAGAATCATCATCCAGGCTTTGGGATTGACCCACTGGAACAGGGCGGCCTGCATGAAGGTGAGCGGTTTGGCGTTGTAGCTATCACTTTTCAGGTCGCGGGTGCGCACTAGCTGCCAGGCCAGATACAGCAGGTACAAGGCGCCGCCCACACGCAGTGCGGTAACGGCCTGCGGGAAGCGGGTCAGTAGCTGGCCGAGTCCCAGCGCCACGCACACCAGTATTACCTGACAGCCGATGGCAATGCCCAGAATGTGCGGTAAGGAACGGCGGAAGCCTGCGTTGGCACCGGATGCCATAAGCATCAGGTTGTTGGGGCCGGGGGTGCCGGTCATCACGGCAACAAAGCCGATAAGTGCCACTAACTGTTCCGTCGACATGACGCGATCCTTCTTTTCTGAAGATGGTTCAACAGACTAGGTGGACAACGCATATCAATACAGATATAAGAAAATAATATTGAAGCGGTACAGATTGTAAGAAGAGTGATCTGTACTGGTTGTTATGCGAAAAACTGTATCGGGTGTGGAGCTCATGACGTTGTATCAAAGCCTGGCGGATCGTCTGCAGGTCCTGATCCGGGATCAGGTGTACCCGGTGGGCAGTCGCCTGCCCGGGGTGCGGGTGCTGGCGGAACAGCAACAGGTCAGTGTGTCCACGGCGGTGAATGCCTGCCGGGAGCTGGAGCAGCGTGGTGTGCTGGAAGCCCGTCCGCGATCCGGTTACTACGTGCGCCAGCCACCGGTGGTGCGCGAGGCTCCCCGGGTGACCACGGCAAGTCGGCGGCCGCGCCGGATTACCGGCCAGGAGCGGGTGCTGCAGATATTGCAGAGTGTGAATAACCCGTCGGTGGTGAACCTGGGAGCGGCGGTGCCGGCGCCGGAATATATGCCGGTGGCCACCATGGAAAGGATGTTTCACAGCGTGCTGCGCGAGGGGCGACGTCGCTGTGTGGGCTATGCCTTTCCGCCCGGGGCGCCGGAACTGTGCACCCAGGTTGCCCGGCGGCTGGCGGGGCTGCAGTGCGAGGTCAGCCCGGAGGATGTTCTGATTACCAATAGCTGCCAGGAATCCGTGGCCATTGCGCTCAAGCTGACGACCCAACCCGGCGACACCGTGGCGATTGAATCGCCCACCTATTATGGCCTGTTGCAGGTGATCGATTCGCTGGGCCTGAAGGCACTGGAAATTCCCACCGACCCGGTGGAGGGGATTTCCCTGGAAGCCCTGACCCTGGCGTTGGAGCGCTGGAAGGTATCGGCCTGTGTGGTGGTGTCGAATTTTTCCAACCCGCTTGGGGTCAGGCTTTCCGACACACGCAAACAGGCCCTGTTGGCGCTGTTGTCGAAGCACAAGGTGCCGCTGGTGGAAGATGATATCTACGGGGATCTGCCGCTGAGCGGCCCCCGGCCCCGGCCGGTGAAGAGCTGGGACAAGAATGGTTTGGTGTATTACTGTTCATCTTCGTCAAAAACCCTGTCTGCAGGCTTGCGGGTAGGGTGGCTGGTGGCGCCGGAGCGTCATCGGGAAAAGGCCCAGCATCTGCAATTCATCAATACGGTATCGGTGGCCACACCCTCACAGCTGGTGCTGGCACGCTATCTGGAGCGGGGCCATTACGACCGGTTCCTGCGCCAGCTGTGCGCTGAGCACGCCCGGGGTGTGGTGCGAATGACCGAGCGGGTGACGCAGTTGTTTCCGCAACAGACCCGGGTGAGCCGGCCTGCGGGAGGGTTCGTGTTGTGGGTGGAATTGCCGGGGGAGGTGGATACCACCGAGCTGATGGAAAAGGCACTGGAAGCCGGGGTGAGTTTTGCGCCCGGTTCGCTGTTTTCCGCCTCCGGAAAATTCGCCAATTGTCTGCGGCTGAACTGCGCGGTGAAGTGGGACAACCGGGTGGAACAGGCGCTGGTGACCTTGTCGCGGTTGCTTTAATCGCGTGTTGGATAGGTCAGGAGCCATGCGGGGCATGGCTCCTGTGGGGGTTACATCATCACCGAGCCAAGCACTTCGCGTTTGTCGTCCTGCACTTTGATGACCTGGTCGCCTTGCTTGATCAGGGTGTAGCTTTCCTCAGCGGCCACTACAGTGATGGAGCCGTCTGCGTGGTAGGTCAGTTCGGCTTCATTGCCCAGCCCGTCGGTCACGGTTTCGGTGGTGCCGGCGACCTTGGCGCCTTCCTTGCTGATCGGGTTGGTGCCGGTCCAGAACTCGATGGAGTTGAAAATGATGATGTCGCCCAGCAGAGAAAGGCCGTAAACCGGTACCCACCAGAACACAAAGGAAATGCCCTGGTTGACGAATTTATTGTTGGTGGCGGTGGCATTCCAGTCCTGCACGGTATCGAACAGGGCATTCTGACCAAGACAGCCGGTCAGCAGGGCGGCGGCAGATGCGCTGGCGAAGATTTTTTTCATCGGACTTTCCTTGAGTTGAGTGAATTCATTATTGCTGTCATTTAGCGGTAAGGGGAAGCAGTGAATAGTTAACAATGAACAGTTAACAGTTCGCGACGCTGACTTTCCTGTTTCGCAACGCAAGAGGCCGCGCTCGATGTCCGGGCGCGGCCTCTTACGTCTACAACAGCACGACACTTCAACCGCGTCGCTGTTAACTGTTCATTGTTAACTATTCACTGATCGTTACTCGCTTTCCATCTCTGCCAGCTCGTCTTCGAAGAAGAATTTCTCTTCGCCGAAGGCCGGTTCCAGATGATTCAGCCAGGTGGCGTCCTCGTTGTACTTGGCGAAGAAGGGACGCTGAACCCAGTCGTGGTTACGCCCCTGGATGAAGCGCAGGGCGAACACTTTCTCGCCGTTGATTTCGGTAACGCCCTGGATTTCCACCTTGCCCGGGTGGCTGGACATGCTCGGGCCACGGGCGGTACGGGCGATGCCGGAGACCTGCTTCATGGCATCACGGTAGATCTGCCAGGCCTTGGCCAGCGGGACTTCAAAGTAACGACGGGCACCGGTGTCCCGTTCCACAAACATGTAGTAGGGGATGATGCCCAGCTCGACCTGGGTCTGCCACAGGCGGGCCCAGTCATCGGCATTGTCGTTGATGTGTGCCAGCAGCGGGCCCTGGGCGCGGATCACGGCGCCGGTGGCGCGGACCCGGCGTACCGCTTCCCGGGCGATGTCGGTTTCCAGTTCCTGCCAGTGGTTGTAGTGAGCCATCAGCGCCAGGTGTTTGCCGCTGGCCTGCACTTCCCGGAACAAATCCAGAAGATCCTGGGCGTCGTCGTCGGATACCACGCGTTGCGGCCAGAAGGTCAGCGCCTTGGAACCGATGCGGATGGTGCGGATCTGTTCCAGTTCCAGCAGCGGCTCGATGTGGGCGCGCAGGTTCTTGGTCTTCATGACCAGCGGATCGCCACCGGTGATCAGCACATCGGTGATTTCCGGGTGCGCCTGGATGTACTTCTTCAGCTGGCCGGCTTCCTTGGTGGCGATTTTCAGATCGTTATCACCAATGAACTGGGCCCAGCGGAAGCAGAAGGTGCAGTAGCTGTGACACACCTGCCCCTGGCTGGGGAAGAACAGCACGGTCTCGTTGTACTTGTGCTGGACGCCGTCGATTTTTTCGCCGTCCACTTCCGGCATGTTGTGTTCCATCTGCCCGGCGGGGTGCGGGTTCAGGGCGTCACGAACTTCGGCGATGGCGGCCTTGATTTCCGCCTTGTCACCGCCGCGCATGGCCTCGGCCACCTTGTCGAAATGCTCCGGGGCCAGCATGCCTTTCTGCGGGAAGGTAAGCTGGTAGATGGGATCATTGGGCACCTTGTCCCAGTCGATCAGTTCGTCGATGACGTACTCGTTGACCCGGAAAGGCAGCACATTGGCAACGACTTCCATGGCAAAGCGGGTCTCGTCGTCTAGGCGTTTGAGTGGCTCGATCTTGTCGAGCTGGCGCGCGGTGAATACCTTGAAACGGCGCGGCTCTTCAAACTGCGTTTCCGTGCTCTGATGCAGCGGAATGACGGCATTGGTTTCGGGCATGGTATCGCTCCTCATCATGCGCCGGCATGACGACACTGGCGTCAACACCGGTACACTGGTTGCTAAACCAGCAGGACTTGTCTTTGTGCTACTGCTGCTGATGGCCAGCGGTGGCTGGCGCTGAAATTGGGCATGTGCCCGCTGTTACGTGCGTCCACGAGGTGACGCGGAGGACCTGGAACATGACGCTACCCAGCGATTTTCGGGGCAGGCGTGGGGCCAGCGAGGCCACCCGGCGTTCCAAAAGAGGGCGTATTTTAGTGACTTGGCCCGCAAAGCGCAAAACCGCTGATCTGACTGGGTTTTTTCCCGGAAACGGGGCCCGGGGGGATATGCTATGTTGACGCAATATTGCCAGCCTGGGGGCATGCGGTCCCGGCAGGCTACGGGTGGATACGGAGCTGAAAACCTTTGGATCTGAGATTCTGGAAAAGCCGTTGGGATCAGGGGCTGGCGGTGCTCGAGCCGTTCTGGCCCTATCTGGCTGCGGCCATCAGCCTTTTCCTGGCGATTTATGTCACCGCCCATGTGGCCCAGAACAAGCGCGATGCCCGTGCCGCCGCCGCCTGGACCGGCCTGGTGTGGCTGGTGCCAGTGCTGGGTGCGGTGCTGTATTTCATGCTGGGTGTCAATCGTATTCAGCGTCGCGCCCGGCAACTGACTGGCGGGTTGATCGACAGCGATGACGGCTGGCGGGTGGCCGCAGAGGCGGTGCCCACCGTGCCACACCTGCAGGTCCTCAGCCGTCTGGTAGGGCGCCTGACGCACCTGCCGCTTACCGATGGCAACGAATTGGCGTTGCTGGATGCCCCGCAAACCTATCAGGCCATGCTGGATGCCATTGAAAACGCCACCGAGAGCATCTATCTGGCCACCTATATTTTCGGCAATGATGCGGCCGGCAAACCGCTGGTGGATGCCCTGGCTGCCGCCGTCCAGCGTGGGGTAAAGGTGCGGGTGCTGATTGATGGCGTGGGCGCCCACTACTCCCTGCCATCGGTGGTCTGGCGCCTGCGTCGGCGCGGGGTGCCGGTGCAGCGGTTTCTGTACTCCCTGGCGCCCTGGCGCATGCCATATATCAATCTGCGAAACCACCGCAAGATCATGATTGTGGATCGCGCTCTGGGCTTTACCGGTGGGATGAATATTCGCGCCGGCTACCTGCACAAACCCGCTCGCACCACCGATCTGCATGCCCGGGTCGAAGGGCCGGTGGTGGGTCAGCTGTTGCGCAGTTTCGCGGCCGACTGGGTATTCACCTGCGGGGAAGTGCTGGAAACCAGCTATCGCGGTCCGGCCCTGGTCGGCGATGTGCAGGCGAGAGGTATCAGCGCCGGTCCGGATGCGGATTTTGATAAGCGCCGGCTTACCTTGCTGGCGGCCATTGGCAGCGCCGAGCGGCGCATCCGCATTGTGACTCCCTATTTCGTCCCGGACCTGACCCTTATGGCCACCCTGCAAATGGCGATATTGAAAGGCGTGCAGGTGCAGATCGTGATACCGAGCAAAAGCAACCTGCGCATGGTGAACTGGGCGAGTCTGCATGCGTTGCGGTGGTTGGTGGGCGAGGGGGCCGAGCTGTATCTGTCGCCGCCGCCGTTTGATCACAGCAAGATGATGACGGTGGATCAGCACTGGCTGATGCTCGGGTCCGGTAACTGGGATGCGCGCAGCCTGCGCCTGAATTTCGAATTCGATCTGGAGTGTTACAGCGCCACCCTGACCACCCGGGTGGACAAGATGCTGGATCGCCATATCCTGCTGTCTACCCGCATGGAGTCGGAGCATTTCCGCGACATGGCGCCCTGGCGTCGTTTGCGCAACGCCCTCTCGCATCTCATGGAACCCTATCTTTGATCTGAACCTGTGCCATGACGCACCAGTCAGCGGCGTTTCCAGCGCACCGGCTGTGCGACAAGTCGCATTTTCGGGTTGTCTATGTCACATTTTTCTTCGTCAGGCAGGTCTGGCGCTGTCTGGCAGGTTATAAAGTGATCACTCGCCGGACTGTCTCAAGTGCGGCGGTGGGGATGCGTCAGGGAAACAGAATGATAATAAAACGGTTTTTACTCGGCCTGCTCCTGCTGGGCGGATCTGCCCTGTCCGTGGCGGACACGGCAAAATGGGTACTGGTCACCGATCGGGATGGTATCCAGGTGTATCGGCAGGACGACGACAGCTCGCGGCTGAAAACCTTTCGAGGCGTGGGTCTCGTACCGGTGGCGGATTTCAATGCCATTGGTGCGCTGATGGATGATTACGAGGCGGTCGCCTCCTTCATGCACATGGTCTCGGAAATTCGCGACCTGCACCGGGCATCGCCGTACCAGCGGGATGTCTATGTGACCACGCGTTTGCCCTGGCCGGTGAAGGATCGGGATGCGCCCCTGCGAGTCACCTTCTATCAGGAGCCGGATAGCTACGACCTGATGATGCCGTTTTCCCTCAATCCCAAGGCGTTCCCCGAGCAGTCGGATTATGTGCGTATGCCGCAGATGGAGGGCTATTACCGGTTCGAGCCGCTGTCGCCGGGGGAGGTGAAGGTCACCATTGAAGTGATACTGGATCCGGGTGGGGCGATACCGGCCTGGTTGGCCAATATCATTTTGCGGGATATTCCGTATTTCTCACTGCGGCGTCTTCGTCGGGTAGTGAATATGCCGCGTTTCCAGGGCATCTCCCACGGCTACTACCAGACTCCAGAGAGCTGGCAGGAGCCGAAAGAGAAGCGGGAAGTCGCTAACGCTTCAGCGGCGACCCGGGCCCCATCAGCGCCCAGATAATCAGCCCGACCAGTGGCAAGATCAGTACCAGCAACACCCACAGCACCTTGTGCAGGGTTTCCGCGCTGGATTGAATGATCATCACGATGGCATAAATTGCCAGGGCCAGTTGTAGCAGTCCCAGGAGTTTCATCAGCAAGATCCTTCTCGTACCCAAATGGAACCCTCAATCTAGAGCAGCCGTTCCACCGGGTAAATCACTGATATGTAAAAGAGGATCTTATGGCCCTTAACGCAGGCAATATCCGGTATTCAACAGGAAAGAAAAGGAAATGGCGCCCCGAACAGGAATCGAACCTGTGACCTAGCGCTTAGGAGGCGCTTGCTCTATCCAACTGAGCTACCGGGGCTGAAGCAGTGACGATTGTAAGGACTTTTAGTGGCGGTGCCAGTTTCCGGGCCGCAAGCGGCTATTTTGTCGGCGCTTACTCGCCCTCCGGGCTCCGGCAAAGCGGCGATATCCGCTTCGCGTTCGTTCGGCCAAAGCACGCTTTGGAAACCCCCCGACCTCACCCAACTGAGCTACCGGGGGTGAAGCAGTGATGATTGTAAGGACTTTGACTCGTGGTGCCAGTCCTGAGGGAGAAAGCGGTCAAAATTCCGTCAGACGTCAGACGTCAGACATGTCGCGTGGCGCTTGCTGCGTTCACGTAACCTTTGCGACAACGCCGCATCCAATTGCTAGCATTGAAGAAATTGAGACAGGTGATGTATGCAGGATACCCACGATTTACTGGTGCGCAGCAGCACCGACTTTCCCGCGTTGCGGCGCCATGCCACGTCCATCTTGCAGGTGAACCTGGGGTATCTGTGCAATCTCAGTTGCGTGCATTGTCATGTGAACGCGGGCCCTACTCGCACGGAATTGATGGACCGGGAAACCGTGGACATGGTGCTGGAGGTGATCCGCCTTCGCCACATCCAGGTGCTGGATCTCACCGGTGGGGCACCGGAGATGAACCCCCATTTCCGCTACCTGGTGGAACAGGCCAGAGCCATGGATGTGGAGGTCATTGATCGCTGCAATCTCACCATTTTGCTGGAGCCGGGTTACGAAGATCTGCCGCAGTTTCTGGCGGACAACAAGGTGCATGTGGTGGCGTCGCTGCCCTGTTACCTGGAAGAAAATGTGAACAAGCAGCGTGGCAAAGGCGTCTATCAGGGCAGCATCGAGGCGATTCGCCGGCTTAATGCCCTGGGCTATGGCAGTGATGGGCTGCTGCTGGATCTGGTCTACAACCCTACCGGCCCTTCTTTGCCGCCGCCCCAGGCGGTGCTGGAAGCGGATTACAAGCGGGAACTGGATGAGCGCTTCGGGTTGCGTTTCAACAGTCTGCTGACCATCACCAATATGCCCATCAGCCGTTTCGGCGCCGTACTGCTGGCCCACAATCAGTTCAACGATTACATGCAATTGCTGCGCGACAGTTTCAACCGCGACACCCTGCCGGCAGTGATGTGTCGGGCCACCGTGAGTGTGGATTACCAGGGTTACCTGTACGACTGTGACTTCAACCAGATGCTGGATATGCCCCAGGGGCATCATGACGGGCATCAACATCTTTCCGTGTTGCTGGACCATGACCTGGAAGGGGAACCCATTTATGTGGCGGACCATTGCTTTGGCTGCACCGCCGGTGCCGGCAGCAGTTGCGGTGGTGCTCTGGGGTGAGCGGAGCCACTGTCACTGTGATCGTGCCGGTACGCAACGAAGCCGGCAGCCTGGCCACTACCCTGACCATGCTCCGGGATGCCCTGCAGGATGGTGATGAGCTGGTGGTGGTAGACGGTGGCAGTACCGATGCCAGTGTGGAAATTGCCCGTGGGCTGGCGGACCGGGTGGTCCTCTGTGAACCGGGCCGGGCCCGGCAAATGAATGCCGGTGCCCGACAGGCCAACGGTCACTGGCTGTGGTTTGTGCATGCGGATAGCCAGCTGGGGCCTGCCCACCGGCAATCACTGGCAGGTGTGCCGGCAGCTGCCGGATGGGGCCGCTTTGATGTGCGTCTGAGCGGTCGGCGTTTCCTCTATCGGGTCATCGGCGCCATGATCAATCTGCGTTCCCGGATCACTGCTATTGCCACCGGGGACCAGGGTATTTTTGTCCGCCGCGACCTCTTTGCTGCCGCCGGTGGCTTCCCGGACCAACCCTTGATGGAAGATATCGCCCTGAGCCGTTTGTTGAAGCCGCAAGCGGGCCGACCCCATTGCCTGCGCCCTCCGCTGATCACCAGCAGTCGGCGCTGGGATACCCGGGGAGCCTGGCCGACCATCTGGCTGATGTGGTCCCTTCGCTACCGCTACTGGCGGGGGGCGCCGCCGGAACAACTGTATCGGGATTATTATGGTGAGCCCTGAGCCGCGGTCGCAGCCGTTGCTGATTCTCTTCGCCCGGGCATTGCAGGCCGGCCGGGTAAAGACCCGCCTGATTCCCCAGTTCGGCGAACAGGGCGCGCTGAAGCTGTATCGCTTCCTGTTGACCCGCACCATTGCCGCCGCCTGCCGTTTTCCGGGGCGGGTGGAGCTGTGGCTGGATCAGCCGGACACGGAGCTACAGAATCTGGCGGAGCGCAATGGCTGGTCTTGCCATCAGCAACAGGGTGACGACCTGGGCGAGAAGATGGCCCTTGCGCTCAATATGGGCTTGTCGCAAGCGGACCGGGTGTTACTGATCGGCAGTGACTGCGCAGTACTGGGCCAGGAGTATTTCGAACAGGCGCTGACTGCCCTGGAGACGGCGCCGGTGGTATTCGGTCCCAGCGAGGATGGCGGCTACGTGTTAATTGGCAGTTCCCGGCAGAATTTGTGGCAACGCCAGCGCTTCCAGGGGGTTCGTTTCGGCGGCGAGCATGCCCTGGCCGACAGCGTCGTCTGTTTTCCGGGAGAGCGGGTGGCACGCCTGCCGACCCTGTGGGACGTGGATACCCATGATGACGTAATCCGTGCCCAGCGCTGTGGTGTTTTGCCCGGGATACCGCCAACCGTTGACTGAATGCGGCGTTGGCGGTGGCGCGAAGCCGGCAGAGTCGGTGTGCATCTCTACTAAATTCTTCTGGATTTTCGTGGTAGTCCACATAAGATTTCATGATTAATCGTTAGGGTTGCCTCCCGTAAAGGACGACGGAGCCAGTATGCAAAATTCAGCGATTCTCGACGACGAGGTCGTTAAGGAACTACAGGACGTGATGGGCCAGGATTTCCAGATGCTGGTGGATTCCTTTCACCGGGACGGGACACAACGGCTTGCCGCCTTGCAGGCTGCCCAGGCCGCCGGTGATCAGGAGGTTCTGCGCCGTCAGGCGCACAGCTTCAAGGGAAGTAGCGGGAATCTGGGCGCGGTGCAGGTATTCGAATTGTGCATGCAGCTGGAAAGCCTGGCCCGGGAAGGGGAGTTGGGACAAGCACCTGACTTGCTGGCACGACTCCAGGCGGCGTTTGAACAAGCCTGTACCGCCCTGCGCAAGGTCTGAGCCGAGCGCTTTTCCTGACTTTCAGACAAAAAAAACCCTCTTCCGAATAAGGGGGTGGAAGAGGGGGGTTGTGAGCGCTATTGCTAGCGCCTTGGGGGGATACTGTTTGAAGTGCTGCCGGACAAAAATGGCCCGTCACTTCATGGAAACAATGCTAACCGTAAGTGCCTGTGGGTGCTGTAAAAACGGGTGAGAAAATGTAAAAACGTAGGCGTCTTTTGGCATCACCATGTTGCGCGGGTCAGCGTTATTTCCCGGATATCAATGAGTGCTCCCTGGTCGCTTGTAAGAGATCTCTTACAAAGCTGTAGGAAAAAGCAGTCTTTTTGGGGCGAATTTAACCCGTTTCAGGCGATTTATTTTGCCTAAAATCATGATTTATAAGGGTTTTGTGCTTTTCGGGGTGTTTTGGCAGTAGAGTTTTAATATTTATTTTACCCAAACGGCCGAGAGCCATTGTTATAGTGGATTTGTGTTCAGGGACAAGGGCACAGGGACAAGCAAGGAAAGCACACAGGGAAGTTGCGGTGAGCGCAAAAGGGTCAGGACGACTCGACGCAAAAAAGGGCGGCAGGATGCCGCCCTTTTTCTTTGTCTGAAAAACACCTGAGTCCGGCGAGTGGCCTCACCGGCTCAGCGGAAAGGCGTTAGCCTTCCCACTCGCGCACCAGCTTCTCACGCTTGTTGGGCACACCGTCCCACTCTTCCGCGTCGTCCGGGGCGTCTTTCATTTCGGTAATGTTCGGCCACTTCTCGGCCAGTTCCGCATTGATTTCCAGGAACTCCTGCTCGCCCTCGGGGAGCTCGTCCTCAGAGAAAATCGCGTTGACCGGACACTCCGGCTCACACAGTGCACAGTCGATGCACTCGTCCGGATGGATTACCAGGAAGTTGGGGCCTTCGTAGAAACAGTCTACCGGGCATACTTCTACACAATCGGTGTGCTTGCAGTTAATGCAGTTCTCACCTACTACGAACGTCATAGCCTGTCCTCGCCAGGTGTCTTGATCTTTGTACAGCGCCAGACTGCCAATTATAGCAGCATCCGGTGCGGTCTCGCTTGGGGTGGCGCTAGTCTAGCGATATGGTCAAGGGCAGGCAAACAAAGCCTTGATATAAGGTAATAGCCCAGAGTGTTACCGGAGGACAACTGGGCGGTTGCAGACCCTTGCAGGAGCGCCGCTAGCGGCGCGATAACCCGAGTGTCGAGTTGCGAGAAGCGAGTTTCGAAAGGCAAACCCGAAACCACGGTAAAGCTTGACGATTTTCGCTTCTCGTAACTCGAAACTCGCGACTGGCCCTATCGCGCCGCCTTCCGCGGGGCGCGCTCAGGCAACGCTACAGCAGCCCTCTCAGCTTATACAGTGCCTCCAGCGCCTGCTTCGGGGTCAGATCATCCGGGTCCAGTTCCTTGAGGGCGTGCTCCACGGCGCTGGGCTCGGCGAAAAGACTGGCCTGGGCGGGAGCCGGTGACGGTGTGGCGGCTGGCGGTGTTGAGCGATCAGCGGCTGCCAGCGGTTTGCCTGCCTCCAGCTCGCGAAGCTTTTCCCCGGCCTGCTGGATCACACTTTGTGGCACCCCGGCCAGCTGTGCCACCTGCAGACCATAGCTGCGGCTGGCCGGGCCTTCCTGTACCCGGTGCAGGAACACGATGCGGTTGTCGTGCTCGCTGGCGGTGAGATGGGCGTTGTAGATGCCCGGCAACTGCGCCGGCAGCTGGGTCAGCTCGAAGTAGTGGGTGGCGAACAGGGTAAAGGCTTTGAGATTGCGGGCCAGATGTTCCGCCGCCGCCCAGGCCAGGCTCAAGCCATCGAAGGTGCTGGTGCCGCGGCCGATCTCGTCCATCAACACCAGACTCTGGGCGGTGGCGTTGTTGAGGATGTTGGCGGTTTCCGACATCTCCACCATGAAGGTGGAGCGGCCACCGGCCAGGTCATCGGACGAACCGATACGGGTAAAGATCCGGTCCAGATTGCCGATGCGGGCGCTGGCGGCAGGCACACAGCTGCCCAAGTGGGCGAGCAGGGCAATCAGCGCGGTCTGGCGCATGTAGGTGGACTTACCGCCCATGTTCGGGCCGGTAATGATCACCATGCGGCGGGCATCGTCCAGATGCAGGCTGTTGGGCACGAAGGCGTCATCCAGCACCTGCTCCACCACCGGGTGGCGGCCATCGACAATCTCGATGATGGCTTCCTCGTCCACCAGTTGCGGGCGTACCCAGTTCAGCGCCTCGGCGCGTTCTGCCAGGGCGGCCAGCACATCCAGTTCAGCCACGGCAGCGGCGCAGCGTTGCAGGGGGTGCAGGTCGGCGGCCACTTTTTCCAGCAGCTCCTCATAGAGACGCTTTTCCAGGGTCAGCGCCTTGCTGGAGGCAGACAGGGCCTTGTCCTCGAATTCCTTCAGCTCCGGGGTGATAAAGCGCTCGGCATTCTTCAGGGTCTGGCGGCGCTGGTAATCCACCGGCGCATCATCGGCCTCCCGCCGGGACAACTCGATGTAATAGCCGTGGACCTTGTTGTACTTCACCCGCAGGGTGGAGAAGCCGGTGCGCTCACGCTCGCGGGTTTCAATGTCCACCAGCACCTGACCGGCGTTCTCGCTGATGGAGCGCAGCTCGTCCAGTTCCTCGCTGTATCCGGTGGCAATCACGCCGCCATCGCGGATCAGCATGGGCGGGTTCTCGATGACGGCCCGGCCGAGAAGGTCCACCTGCTCCGGGAACTGGCCGATGCGCTCGATCAGTTCATAGAAGGCATCGGAAGCGGGCAGGGTGCCGATCAGGGCCGGCATGGCCTTGAGGCTGGCATGCAGGCGCGTCAGATCCCGGGGCCGCGCCGAGCGCAGGGCCACCCGGCCGAGAATCCGCTCCATGTCGCCGATGTCGTTGAGCACATCGCGGGTGGACTCGAAACACCAGCCCTGGCGCAACGCGTCGATCTGGTCCTGGCGCTGATTGAGGGTGGTGCGGTTGCGTAACGGCTGATGCACCCAGCGCTTCAGCTGGCGGGCGCCCATGGCGGTCTTGGTGCTGTCCAGGACCCAGGCCAGGGTGTGCTGCTCCTGGCCATCCAGGGTTTCGGTCAATTCCAGATTCCGGCGGGTGGCGGCGTCCATGGCCACGGTGTCATCGAAGCTTTCCACCACCAGCCCGGTCACGTGGGGCAATTCACCGCGCTGGGTTTCCTTGGCATAACCGAGCAGCGCGCCCGCAGCGGCCACGGCCACCGGCGTCGGTTCGCCGAAGCCGGCCAGGTCCTGCACCTGGAACTGCTGACACAACTGGCGGCGGGCTGACTCTCCATCAAACTCCCAGTCCGGGCGTTTACGGCTGCCGGGCTTCTCGCCCCAGCGGCCGGGCAGAGACTTGTCTTCACTATAGAGCAGCTCCGCGGGTGACCAGCGCTCCAGCAGCGCCTGCAGCTGTTCTCCACCGTCTACCTGGGTCACCACAAAACGCCCGGCCGCCACATCCAGGCTGGCGCAGCCATACTGGCCCTTGTCCTCATAGACGGCACAAAGCAGGTTGTCGCGGCGCTCTTCCAGCAGGGCCTCATCGCTGACCGTGCCCGGCGTGACAATGCGAACCACCTTGCGCTCCACCGGCCCCTTGGCCAGCGCCGGATCACCGATCTGCTCGGCAATGGCCACGGACTCCCCCAGCTTCACCAGCCTGGCCAGGTAGTTCTCTGCGGCATGGTAGGGAATCCCCGCCATGGGAATCGGCTTGCCGGCACTCTGGCCCCGCTGCGTCAGGGTAATGTCCAGCAACCGCGCGGCCTTCTGGGCATCGCCAAAGAACAACTCGTAGAAATCCCCCATGCGGTAGAACACCAGCTGATCCGGGTGTTCGGCCTTGATCGCCAGGTATTGCTGCATCATCGGCGTATGTTGGCTCAAGTCCGCGCTCACGCTTCCTCCGGGGGTTTTTGTTGCGTCAATGGGTCGTGATGAAAGGGGGCATGATATAGGGATAAGGGGAAGGAATCATCGGCAGGGGACGTCTCAACATTGAATCTTCTCAATCGGGGACACCCATCAATCAGGAGATCTCCTACAGGGTTTTTAGTCTTAATCTGATAAGGAACTGATCATTTGGTCAGTTTTTTTGAGTCATGGAAAAGCAAGGACGCTACCCATGACCCGCGCTCGTTATAGTCAGGTATCGCTGGATTTCACGTATTACTATCACTGTATCTGCGGCTGTGTGTGGCGGGTTTTTCTATGTGTCAAAGATCACTATTCGGGTCAGGACTATGAGCCCCGCCGTCAGTGGGTGGCAGGCCAAAGCCTGCCGGGATGGTAAGTTATGGGTTTGGTTGATTAAATTTATGCGAGTTTTGGCGTTATCCGCGCTTGGAAATAACGGCCGAGACTCAACGAGAACGCCGAGGATGTTGATCCCCGGCGCTCAATCCTGAAGCGCGGGAAGGTTACGCTTTTACGGCTCTTTTCAAGGGCGCTGCATTCTCTCTTTCTTCCGCTTCCGCTTCCTGGCGGGTCTGCTTTTTTTGTCCTTTCAGTCGGCACGCTGTCAGTGGGTCGAAGTCGGGGCTCCACTGGGAGAACCGTGACGGATCGGCCAGCACCTTGCCGCTACGGATTTCTTCTTGCAGATTACGCCCGGTGATGGCGCTAGCCGCATAAAGTCCGCTTAACATGGCTCCTGCCGTCCCCGGCCCCCAGGTGGTGCTGGCCCCCGCCATGAACAGTCCCTTGATGACGGTGTTGACGCCCGGCCGGAAGGGGCCGAATTGGGTTATGCGAGGTTCGATGCCAAATGCCGCGCCCTGGCTTGTGTAGGTGAACCGCTCCTGGGAGGCGGGCGTGCCTTGTTCATTCCAGGCAACCTTGGCAGAGGCTCCAGGGTAGGCCTGTTCAATACGGTCCAGCAGCCCGGTCGAGATGATTTCCTTTATTTCCTGATAGCGAGAGTCGCGACGGTAGGCGCCGGTGGCCACATCGTAGCCGTTGAATCCCCACAGATTGGGATCTGAGGGTGCCAGTGTTTGTGCTTCAATGGCAGCATGGCCTGAAGGCGCACTGCGGTGATTGTCCAGGTCTCGTCGGGTTGAACACTGGACAAAGGCTGGCTGGTTACGGGCAAAGTCTTGTGCCCAGTCTATCGGGTCGCGGCCCGAGGCCCGGGTCACTCGTCGCGAGAAAGACCGATGCAGGTTCCACAGTGAAGAGGTGCTGTCCCAGTTGGGCACAACATAGTAATTGGTGTTCGGGGTCTTGCTGATATCGATTTCGATACCGAAAAACCCATTGATCAAGGGGTGAGACATTTTCCAGTTTTCGCTGCGGCGAGTGACGGAGGCGGGCAGGTTTTCGTAGCCTACCAGGTCCCGGTAAGTGCGTTTGATGTCGCCCGCCGCTACCACCGCTGAGGCACGAAGCTCTCTTCCTCCTTCCAGGCGAACCCCTTTGACTGCTCCGCCTTCGATCAGAATCCGATCGACATGGGTCTGGGTACGGATTTCACCCCCATGGCTGCGAATCACTTCGGCAAAACCCGCGGCAATCATCTGGCCACCGCCTTTCGGGTACCAGGCGCCACCGTTGATGAAATCATGCAGAAAGGACGCCCGCATCATTACTGGTGCCGCATCCGGCGTTGTCGCTGTGGCAGCATCCTGCAGGGAAAGCGTCATGATGGTGCGGGGGCGCAAGCGACAGGCGGCAAGCAAAGAGGCATGAGGCATCATGATCCACGGTGCTGCCCAGCCACATCGCGCGGCGAATTTGGCCATTTCGGTTTTCGATGAGAAGGACACGCTGGGGTCCAGACTATTGGCGATTCTTCGCATCACCGAGATATAGAAACGCAGTCCGCGCGCTTCGCCCGGGAAGGCAAGGAGCAGATTCTCCAGATATTGATCCCAGCAGGAGGGAGTACGAAGCTCCAGATCCGGGCCGATAATGGTGTCGAAGCCGTCGCGATCCAGTTGCAGCCAGTGTATTCGGTCGTCCAGACCGAGGCCTTGCATCAACGTTGCTATCGTAGAACCCGGGCCGCAATCGCCGATGTAATGAACCCCGCAATCGAATTCCCATTTTTTCTTGCGACGAAAGACATGCGAGCTCCCCCCCAGGACGGCATAGCGCTCCAGTAACAGAGTGCGTTTGCCGGATGCGGCGAGGTAAGCGGCTGACGAGAGTCCACCGAGGCCAGCGCCGATAACGATGGCATCCCAGTTTTCAGAATGAGCGGAAGAAGCGTTTCCAGAAGTCATTATCTTCACCGATATTTTAATGGTTTCTCGCGGTCAGGCTTATCGCCTGGCGTTGGGCTTGTCCTCATACGGTGAGGGGCTATTTGCATAAGCAAGCCGGGAGCCCTAGATCTTGATTTGACAAATCTAGTGAGGATGATGACATTGGTGAATGACAAAGTGGTGCAGAAATTTGACTTTTGGGGACATCTTTGATGACGGTTAAACCCTACTGGGATGTTTTGCGGCCCACTAGCAGCTTGAATATCCTGCTGCAATGCGCAGGAGACTATGGCCTTGGCAGTGAACGGTGCTTATCCGGCAGCGGAATAGAGGAGGACAGTCTGCTTGCGCCGCAGGCGCATATATATGGAAGGCAAGAGTTGCATGTGATTCGCAATATTCTTGCCGAGCTGGGCCCCGGGACGCCGCTGGCTCTGGAAGTGGGTTGCCGTCAACATGCCACCACCTTTGGCATGCTGGGTTTTGCCATCCTGAGTAGCCAGAACCTGCAGGAAGCCATGCAGCTTTTTCTTCGCCACATACGCATGACGTCTTCCTACTCCCGTATCACCCCTGCTTCTGGGAATGGGGAGGCATTGCTGCGGGCCGATAATTCCCAATTGCCAGCGGATGTCCGCAACTTCCTCGTGGAGCGTGAACTTGCCACGCTGATTACGCTGGAGAGAGATCTGGCACCGCTGGACATGCGAGCTCAGGCGGTAAGGTTCCAGTTCCCTGAGCCTTCGTATGCTCATCGCGTCGAGGGCATTCTGGGCATTGTTCCGGAATATGATTTTCCCACCAATGAATGTGCATTTCCCGTTGAAATGCTGAAGATGCCCTTGTCGCAGAGTAACCCGGCGACCCGGCAAGCCTGTGAAGAAGAGTGTCGTCGTTTATTGCAGACAATGAGCGACCGTTCCGGACTGGCAAGCCAGGTGAGAGACCGTTTGGTCAATAGTGCTTCGCTCTTTCCGAGCATGCAGTCGTTGGCCGATGATATGAATATTCACCCGAAAACCCTGCGCCGCCGTCTGGCCAAAGAGGGGGTGATTTTCTCGGACTTGCTGGAGGAGGTACGCAGGGCGATTGCGGAAGAATTACTGGTCAATACCGAGTTGTCCCATGAGGAGATCTCCGTGCGCCTGGGCTATTCCGAGACGTCGGCGTTTTCCCGAGCATTCAAACGCTGGAATTCGGTTTCTCCTCGTCACTTCAGGCGTGATCTAAGAGCCAAAGAGCACTGAATCGTTACTGAAGCAGGGCTCAATGCTGTTGATGTTGTTGTGCTGAGTGGCCGCGGTGAATGCCGTGCACGGTTACGCGGATTACTGCCGGCGGGCTGTTTCGCTGACTCACAAGTTGATGGCATACGGGCTACCGCCCGGCCGAGGGTATCCAGAATGTCTGGCCGGGTAATGAAGTTGCCGGCCTTGGGGCACTGTGCGGGGAGATCAGCGGTGGCTATCGTAGTTAGGTCGGTGTCTGCCTTTTAAAAGACAAGTGCGGCAACGGTTATAACGACACACTTTTCAAGATCACTGATAGCGTTCCGCCAGCCGCGCCATGACGATCTTTCCCTTGTCATCATCCCGCTGGAATTTCCTGTCCAGGTCACGGGCCATGAGCTCGGCGATCTTCTGTCCCACCACAGGCACATTCACATTGATGTTGAAGTTCAGGTCCAGGGTGGTTTGCTCGCCCTGATCGATCAGTCGCATGTCACAGGTCACTCGGGCGGGGGTGCCTTTCATGGTGATATCCAGAGTGCCGGTTTTGCTTTTCAGGTCCCAGGTATCTGTCTGGGTAAGGGTGATGGTGTCGTCAATGAATTTGCGAGCAAAACGGGGCAAGGGGATTTCCAGAGACACATCGCGCTGGACGGTAATGTGGCTTCGGCTATTGTCGCAGGAATGATCCAGCAGCGTGATGTGGCGGGCCCCCGTAAGCCGGTATTTTTCCAGGAAGTAGTCCTTGTCCGAGAACAGCCTGATAACCACATCACTGGGTAGCGGATAGGTGCTTTGTTTGTGGAATCTCATCGTCCCTCCCAGCGAAGTCGTGCGGCACCCCGTTATGCGGCCATGGGTGTTTGACCACGCTTTTGCTAACGACTAGCTCCATCATTGCCCAGAATGGGGCGCGGGTAACGATCTTTTTGCCTGCCAGACAGGGAAAGTGCCCTGCAGCGTTGCCGGGTGTTAAGGTGTTTATCCGGTTCCTCCTCTCTTTCTTTATTTCAACGGGTTCCGGTGCTGTCAGGAATTTTTTATGACCCGCATCGCGGTTTTTGCCGACGTTCAGAATATTTATTACTCCTCTCGCCAGTCATTTGGGAGGCAGTTCAATTACCGGGCCCTGTGGCAGCAATTGCAGGAGCGGGGGGAGATTGTCCATGCCTTTGCCTATGCGACCTATCGTGGGGATGACGGGCAGACCAAGTTTCAGGATGCCCTCAAACACATTGGCTTTACCGTAAAACTCAAGCCTTTCATTCAGCGCAGCGATGGCTCAGCCAAGGGGGATTGGGATGTGGGTATTGCCGTGGATGTGATGACCCTAGCCCCGCAGGTGGATACCGTGGTGTTGCTATCCGGTGATGGCGATTTTGATGTGCTGCTGGAGCGGATCAATGCTGACCCCGGTGTGCGGACAGAGGTTTATGGGGTGGAATCGCTGACGGCCCGTTCCCTGATTGACAGTGCGTCGGTGTATCACCCGATCGGCGACGATCTTCTGTTGTAGCCATTGGGCAAATCGTCGGGCTGGGGACAAAGCCGGCATGGTTGCCGTTGGCGCTTTGCGAGCAAAGCGCCAACGGTGGCTCTGTGAATGTGCTTGTTACGCTCCTGTCCTAGCGCGCGGCGTCCAGGGCCTGGCTGATGTCTGCCAGGATATCGTCAATGTGCTCGATACCGATGGACAGGCGCACCATCTCGCGGCTGACGCCGGCGTTGGCCAGTTCCTTGTCATCCAGCTGCCGGTGAGTGGTGGAGGCCGGGTGGCACGCCAGGGAGCGGGCATCGCCAATGTTCACCAGGCGCAGGATTAGTTGCAGTGCGTCGATGAATCGCGCCCCGGCTTCCTGGCCGCCCTCGATGCCGAAGCTGAGAATGCCGGACGCGCGGCCGTTCATATATTTCTGTGCCAGCGCATTGTCCGGGCTTTCCGGCAGGCCAGCGTAGTTCACCCAGTTGACCTGGGGGTGGTCACGCAGGAACTCGGCCACCTTCTGGGCGTTTTCACAGTGGCGGTCCATACGCAGCGGCAGGGTTTCAATGCCCTGCAGGATCAGGAAGGTATTCATGGGGCTCAGGGCCGCACCGGTGTTGCGCAGCGGTGCCACCCGTGCGCGACCGATGAAGGCGGCTTCACCGAGGGCTTCGGTATAGACCACACCGTGGTAGGACGGATCCGGCTCATTCAGCACCCGGAAACGCGCCTTGTGTTCAGTCCAGGGGAATTTCCCGGAATCCACAATTACCCCGGCTACGGAGTTGCCGTGCCCGCCCATGTATTTGGTCAGCGAGTGGACCACGATATCGGCACCGTGCTCGATAGGCCGCCACAGGTAGGGCGTGGCCACGGTATTGTCGACGATCAGCGGCACACCGGCCTTATGGGCCACCTCGGCCAGGCGGGCGATGTCGACGATGTTGCCGGCCGGGTTGCCCACGGACTCACAGAAGACGGCCTTGGTGTTGTCATCAATGGCGGCAGCCAGGGCATCAAAATCATCGTGGCTGACAAAGCGGGCTTCAATACCCCGACGCGGCAGGCTGTGGGCAAAGAAGTTGTAGGTGCCACCATAGAGTTTGCTGGTGGTGACGATGTTGTCGCCCACTTCGGTGATGGTTTCCAGCGCATATTCGATGGCGGCCATGCCGGAGGCCACTGCCAGCGCGCCCACGCCGCCTTCCATGGCCGCGACCCGTTCCTCGAGCACCGCATTGGTGGGGTTCATGATGCGGGTGTAAATATTCCCGGGTACCTTCAGATCAAACAGATCCGCCCCATGCTGGGTATTGTCGAAGGCATAGGACGTGGTCTGGTAGATCGGTGTCACCACTGCCTTGGTGGTGGGATCCACCTGAAAGCCGGCACGCACGGCAAGGGTTTCCATCTTCATGAGCAGTCCTTGTGTTGTTGTGTGAGTGAGTCAGTGTCAGAGCGTATCAAACTGTGGAATGGTTATCCGGCGTTATGCCCGGCTTACGGACAGCAGCTGTAAACGCAAAAAATGGCCCTGGTGCGGCCAGCGTATCTCGTCACCTACCTTCAGGCCTAAAAGGGCCGCACCGGCAGGGGTCAGAATGGAAATGGCGTCGCTGACGGTCTGTGTCTCGTGGGGCAGGGTCAGCACTCTTTCGTGCTCCCTGCCGGTGGCAACATTGCGAAACCGCAGGCGGCTGCCGAGGGTAACCACGTCCTCTGGCATGGCGCTCGCCTCCACAATATTGGCCCGGGCCAGTTCGTCGTAAAGGTAATCGATCTGGTCCGAATCGCCCTTGAAGTTATCCAGCACGGCAAACAGGCGGTCACGGTCTGTGGTACTGACGGTAATAGGGGGTAGTGTGTTCATGGTGTTCTCCTGACGGTGTTAACAGTGGTTTTACCGGGTCGCCGAACCCCGGTGTGTCATCGGGTGTTCGGCGTCAGGAGAGAAAGGCAGTGGTGCTCGCAACCTGCGCGAAAGCGCTGGCAGTGGGAAAAAAAATGAAGCCGTCAGTGACAGCAATAGTAGGGCGAACGAGGTTCATGGAGTGAGATTAGCAGAGCCGGTTATTTTGTCCAGCGTGCTGTGAACCAGCGCGTCGGGAGGACAGGGCAGGGCGCTGACGGCCATGCCAAATAACCAAACGCAACGAATCTCATAATGCTGTTTCGCCATGAATATGGATGATTTGGCTATTGGCAGTTGATCGTCACGGCACCAGTATCGACCGTGGCCCATAACAATAAGGAGATCGGGATGGCGCGAAAATTATCCATTATGGATTCCGGCTGGCTGATGATGGAAACCCGGGAAACCCCCATGCATGTGGGCGGGTTGGCCCTGTTTGCGATACCGGAGGATGCCCCCAGCGACTACATGGAAAGCGTTTACCGCTTCATGGTGGAAGTGGATGGGGTGTGCCGGCCCTTCAGCCAGAAGATCCAGTCACGGCTGCCCGGTCGACTGGATGCGGCCTGGGTGGAGGACAAGAATTTTGACATTGATTACCACGTACGCCACTCCGCTTTGCCGCGCCCTGGTCGGGTGCGGGAGTTGCTGGCGCTGGTGTCACGGCTGCATGCCCAGCGTCTGGATCCGGGGCGGCCCCTGTGGGAGAGCTATCTGATCGAAGGCCTGGAGGGCAACCGCTTCGCCCTTTATACCAAGATGCACCATTCCATGGTGGACGGCATGGCCGGCATGCACCTGATGCAGTCGCGGATGGCCAGCAGCGCCGATGAAAATCTGCCGGCGCCCTGGTCCGGGGAATGGGACAAGCGCAAGAAACCCCGCAAGAAAAGCGTGGCAGTGGCTGCCAAGGCCGGGGTGCTGGATGGGGCGGGCAGTGTGCGCCGGGGTGCCGGGCAACTGGTGGATCTGTTGCGTCTGCCCAAAGACAGTAATGTGAAAACCATCTACCGGGCCCCCAAGACGGTGCTCAATCGTCGCGTTACCGGTGCCCGCCGGTTCGCCGCCCAGTCCTGGTCTCTGCCGCGCATCAAGGCCGCGGCAAAAAAACACAATGGCACCGTCAACGATATTTTTCTGGCCATGTGTGGCGGCGCCATGCGCCGCTACCTGGAAACGCTGGATGCCTTGCCCGCCGAGCCGCTGGTGGCCCAGGTGCCGGTGTCCTTGCGCAGCGCCGATCAGGCCGAAGGCGGTGGCAATGCCATCACCACGGTACAGGTAAGCTTGGCCACCCACATTGCCAGCCCGCTGGGCCGCCTGGTCGCCATTCAGGAATCCATGCAAGCGGTGAAGACCCGGCTGGGTGAGATGCAGAAGTCGGATATCGACGCCTATACGGTGATGACCAACATGCCTCTCTCCCTGGGACAGGTGACGGGCCTGTCCGGTCGAGTCAGCCCCATGTTCAACCTGGTGATCTCCAACGTGCCGGGGCCAAAAGACACCTTGTACTTCAATGGCGCAGAGTTGCTGGCCTCCTACCCGGTATCCCTGGTGCTGCACGGGTATGCGCTGAATATCACCGTGGTCAGCTACAAGGACAGTCTGGAGTTCGGGGTGATCGGCTGCCGTGACACCCTGCCGCATATCCAGCGCTTCCTGGATTATTTCGAGGCCTCGTTGGCCGAGCTGGAATAGCGCCTTGGGCGGTACGGGTCGGCGGTGGTATCTTGCGGGTTCGCTGGCAGGATTATATTCGGAGACACCGTGCATCACGACGACATCGCCCAGGCCGTGCGGCAACTGGCAGAGCAGCTGATCCAGCAATCGATCATGGTCGTTACGGCGGAATCCTGCACCGGGGGCGGCATTGCCCAGGCGTTGACTGCCCTTGCCGGGTCTTCCCGCTGGTTCGAGCGGGGTTTTGTGACCTATTCCAATGAGGCCAAGCAGGAGATGCTCGGGGTGCAGAGCGCCACCCTGGAGCGTACCGGCGCGGTCAGTGAAGACACCGCACTGGAGATGGCACTGGGTGCGGTACGGCATTCCCGTGGACAGGTAAGCATGGCCGTCACCGGCATCGCCGGTCCGGAGGGCGGCTCTCCTGACAAGCCCGTGGGGACGGTATGGATTGCCTGGGGGCACCACAATGGAGAGGCCGAGGCGCAGTGTTTTCATTTTTCCGGTGACCGGGATGCCGTCCGTCAGCAGACGATTGTGGAAGCCATTCGGGGCTTGAATGCGCGCCTGAAGTCGCCACAATCGTCATCATTCACCGGGCCTTAAGCGCCGGGTGACACCTTTCACGCCTCCCTTGCCGGGCATCGACGATGCTTCAGACAAGGTCATGGGCATGGAAAATCAACGATTTACCGCACTGATGATGGCAACAACGCATCAGCCTGCAAGCGGTCCCGGTTGCCGGGGTTGCAATGAGCCGCAATAGCTGTTCATAATACTGTCCATATTGTCAGTGCTGGCTAAAAGGCCAGATACGGCAAGGCACAATACGGTCGCCGTCAATGAATGACGCACCAGTTAACGGAGAGGGGTCACATGAGCGATAAAGGTAAGGCGCTGTCTGCGGCGCTGTCACAGATCGAGCGTCAATTCGGCAAGGGTTCCGTCATGCGCATGGGCGATCGCAAGCGCGAGCGCATGCCGTCCATTTCCACCGGCTCTCTGGGTCTGGACATCGCTCTGGGAATTGGCGGTCTGCCGAAAGGGCGTATCGTGGAAATCTACGGGCCGGAATCCTCCGGTAAAACCACCCTGACCCTCAGCGTGATTGCCCAGGCGCAGAAAAAAGGCGCCACCTGTGCCTTCGTGGATGCGGAGCACGCGCTGGACCCGGACTACGCGGAGAAACTGGGTGTCAACGTGGATGACCTGATCGTGTCCCAGCCCGACACCGGCGAGCAGGCGCTGGAAATCACCGACATGCTGGTACGTTCCGGCGCCGTGGACGTGGTGATCGTGGATTCCGTGGCGGCCCTGGTGCCCAAGGCGGAAATCGAAGGCGAGATGGGCGATGCCCACGTGGGCCTGCAGGCCCGCCTGATGAGCCAGGCCCTGCGCAAGATCACCGGTAACGTGAAAAATGCCAATACCCTGGTGGTGTTCATCAACCAGATCCGCATGAAGATCGGTGTGATGTTCGGTAACCCGGAAACCACCACCGGCGGTAACGCCCTCAAGTTCTACTCCTCCGTGCGCCTGGACATTCGTCGCATCGGGGCAGTGAAACAGGGTGATGAAGTCACCGGTAACGAAACCCGGGTCAAGGTGGTGAAGAACAAGGTATCGCCGCCGTTCCGTCAGGCCGAATTCCAGATTCTCTACGGCCAGGGGATCAACCAGCTGGGTGAAGTGCTGGACCTGGGCGTACAACAGGGCCTGGTAGACAAGTCCGGTGCCTGGTACGCCTACAAGGGCGACAAGATCGGTCAGGGCAAACAGAATGCCTGTGACTTCCTGCGGGAGAATCCGGCCATTGCCGAGGAAATCGAGCAGGAAATCCGTGCGCGCTTGCTGCCGGATCCCACTGAGGCGCCGGCTGCCAAGGAAGAGGAAGCTGAAGTCGGTAATGAGTGAACCGCTCACGGAATCCGAATTGCGCCAGCGGGCCGTGGGCCTGCTGGCGCGTCGGGATCACGCCCGCCGCGAGCTGGAGACCAAGCTGCGTCAAAAGGTGGGTGAGCATCCGGCGCTGAACACAGTGATGGCCTGGTGTGAAGAACATGGCTTTATCGACGACCGGCGCTTTGCCGGTTTTTTTGTGCGTTCCAGGATCGAGCGGGGGCAGGGCGCCCTGCGAATCCGTCAGGAGCTGCAACTCAAGGGCGTGGACAATGAACTGATCGCCCAGGCTCTGGAGGCGGCAGAGGTGGACTGGTTTGCCCTGGCCCGGGAGGTGCGGGCCCGGCGCTTTCGTCAGTACCCGGGCAAGGACCAGAAAGAGAAAGCCCGCCAGCTGCGTTTCCTGCAACAGCGGGGTTTCGACGCCGAACAGAGTTTTGCTGCACTGGAGTGTTCACCGGAGGATGAGCTGTAGTACGTCCTTCACTTCGTGTTCCCCATCACTGCATTCCTTACTTCGTTGGAGCCTTGCTCGCAAGGCGAAGGGGAGAATGAATCCCGGTGCCTGCTGAAGTCTTCGCTTTGCGAGCAAAGCTCCAACGGGGCCGGTTTGTGTGAAGAAGCGGATCCCTCGGTAATTTGCCGCTTGGTTTGAATTCGGTTCAAGGCGTATCCTTCGCTTTTGCGTCTTGTGTGAGATCTCCCATGGAATACCTGTCTGATCCCTGGCTGGCGGCGGCCATGCTGGGTGCCGGTGTATTGGCCGGGTTTATCAATACCCTGGCCGGGGGCGGTGGCTTGTTGATCCTGCCGTTGCTGATGCTCAGTGGCATGAGTGCGGCATTGGCCAACGGCACCATGCGGGTGGGGGTGCTGATACAGAGCGTGGAGGCGGTGCGGCAGTTCAACAAGCGCGGGACCATGCCGTTCAAACCGCTGCCGGCCATTCTGGTGCCCTGTC
>NZ_LWEJ01000270.1:0-28890 GCF_001635525.1 Alcanivorax sp. HI0007 | reverse complement strand
GGTGCCTGTGTGGTAACCATGTATCGCAATGACTGAGTACCGTAAAGACTGAACTGTCACATACAGGGTGCCGGCCTGCCGGTTCGCAGGCCGGCTTCCCTGTTAAGGAGGTCCGGGATGAATGCGGTAACGACAAAAAGTAAAAGCAAGGTAGTAAAGGCCAGCTTCTCACCGCGCCGGTCTTGGCTACGCCCACGGCATTGCCCACAACTTCGGCGCCCACTATCACACGCCCCATGGCCTGGCGAATGCCATTGTGCTGCCTCACGTACTCGAATATTCCGCCCCCGCCTGCATTGAGCGCCTGGCCGAACTGGCCCGCGTCAGCGGCCTGGAGCAGGGCGGTGAAACCGATGAAGCGCTGGCAGGAAAATTCATCAAACGTGTCCGCGAACTGAAACAGGAGCTTGGCATTCCCGAGAAGCTGGACGCATTGCGCAGCGAAGATGTTCCCGACATTGCCAGGGCTGCATTGCAGGAAGCGCATTTCAGTTATGCGGTACCGCGCTATATGAATCAGACGGTGTGTGAGGCACTGTTGAAGAAGATGCAGGCCTGAGGTTTTGTGGAAACGGGGACAACGATTTAATCGAACGACATGGCGCGAGTGGCTGGATCTCCACGAGTTCACCTGCGTTGCCCATGCCCAGCTATTAACCACACAGTGGCGGTGGCAATACAATAACGGATGGCCCAATTCGGCCATTGGCGGAGTGCCTCCGGCCCGATTGCTACAGTGACTCTATACTCAAACGAGCGATGAAAAATGGGTGGATTACACCTTCATGGATTGCTTCCTCAGTGAGCCCGTAGAACGATTCTGCTTTCCGTGATAGACGTCGGTGACACGCATGAATCACTAAATCTGGCACCCCTCCGCGCTTCATGCTTTCATGATCAATACCGAATCAGCCATTAGCGCAGCTAATTAGTCATGAAAGAGAACCTGAACGATCTGATCGCCTTTATGGCCGTGGCTCGGGAACAGAGCTTTACCCGCGCCGCCGCCGGGCTGGGTGTGTCCCAGTCCCCTCAGTCAGACCCTGCGTAACCTGGAGGAGCGGCTGGACCTGAAGCTGCTCAACCGCACCACCCGCAGCGTCACCACCACGGAAGCCGGCGACCGGCTGCTGGAACTGGTAGGGCCGGCGCTGGACGATATCGACGCCGGGCTGGCGGAGCTGCACTCGCTCAAGGGCAAACCCGCCGGCACCGTACGCATCACCGCCGATGAATTTGCCGTCTCCACCGTGCTGTGGCCAGCCCTGCAGCCCCTGCTGCGTGACCACCCGGATATCAAGGTGGAACTAAGCGTGGACTATGGACTGGTGGATATTGCCAAGGAACGATTCGATGCCGGGGTACGCCGCGCCGGACTGATTGCCAAGGACATGATTGCAGTACCGATCTGCCCGCCGATCCGCATGGTCGTGGTGGGCTCACCGGACTACTTCAACCGACACACGCCACCGCAAAAACCCCAGGACCTGGTGGCACACAACGCCATCAACCTGCGCCTGCCCACCCAGGGCGGCGTCTTCCCCTGGCTGTTTCAGGTACGCAAGAAAGAAGTGAAAACCCACACGGAAGGACAACTGGTATTCAACAGCATCCTGCAAGTGCTGCAAGCGGCCAAAGACGGCATGGGCCTGGCCTACCTTCCAGAAGCCCTGGCCCAGCCGGGACTGGACGACGGCAGCCTGATCTCCGTGCTGGATCGCTATAGCCACACCTTTCCCGGCTATCACCTCTATTACACCAGCCGCCGCAAGGCCTCCACTGCCTTTGCCATGGTGGTTGATGCCTTGCGCCTTACCTGAGAGCTCTCGAAACCAATCGACCGAATATAAAAAAGGGCGACCAACCTGGCCGCCCTTGATGCTGTCGCGATGTGTTACAAGTGATCCTGATAAAACTGCTGCAGTTTTGCCAACGCCTGATCCACCGCTTGCGGCTGATCGTACAGGTCATAATGGCTGGCACCATCGACCACCAGCAGATCCTTGTTTTTCGACGCCGCACGGCCATACAGCTCGTAGCCATCCCGGTGAGAACCGAAGGCCCCGGTCTTGCTGCCGATGATGACTTGCAGCGGCTGGGTCAGCAGATGCTCAGCCAGATGGAACGCATCGAAGGCCACTGCCGGTGCCAGCCCTGAGAAACGCAGCTTGTTGGGGGAACCCGGCTGCTGCCCGCGCGGCGTGGTGTAGTAATCCACCGCTTCCACCACATCAATATCGGTAATGCCTGCCTGCTCACACTCGTCTTTCGAGTTGGGAATATAGCCGGTGATCAGCGGCTCCGCCCCACGGGCCTCGGCGGTACGCTGCTGGCCAATGGCCTCCAGGGTCTGGATCGCTGCATTCGGGGACATATCCCCCTCGCGCATCAGCCGCCCATAGTTGGCCGCCACCACGGTGCCCACCGCCTTGATACGACGCTCCGTCATGGCCGCATGCACGGCATAACCGCCACCGCCACAAATACCCAGCACCCCGATGCGGCTCTCATCCACAAAATCCTGGGTCACCAGATAGTCCACCGCACAGCGGAAGTCCTCCACCCGGGTCGCCGGGTCTTCCAGAAAACGTGGCTCGCCACCACTTTCCCCCTGGAAGGACGCATCAAACGCCAGCGTCACATACCCCATT
The DNA here is from genome assembly GCF_001635525.1 of Alcanivorax sp. HI0007. Lineage (NCBI taxonomy): Bacteria > Pseudomonadati > Pseudomonadota > Gammaproteobacteria > Oceanospirillales > Alcanivoracaceae > Alcanivorax > Alcanivorax sp. HI0007. The sequence continues at coordinate 26,239 of NZ_LWEJ01000270.1, read as the reverse complement.
TTCGCCAGCCGGGCGGCATAGATCGCACCGGAGGTCTGCTCCTTGCAGCTACTGATCGGGTGCGCACAGATAATCGTGGGGTACTGCCGGGACGCATCAAAGCCTTCCGGGAAGTACAGATTGGCGGCCACATCGACATTACGGTTCTTGAAGCTCACAGCTTTCATGGTCTTACCCTCTTGTGAATCCATTAGGTTGGTCAGTGACTATGGGATTCACGGTAGCAAGCGGGGATTGTTCTGATTAGATGGCAATTTAAGGAAGGGGTTATTAGCTTAGCCAATGAATTAAGGCAGTACTACATTTTCGACACTGCGCTTTACTGCATGATGCAATATCTTCCCAGATCTCTTATTTCGTACCCCAAAGGGGGGTAGGCCAGCTCCATGTCTACGAGCACCTAAACCCCACTCTCAATCGCCAAACTAGACCGCATCATCGCCTTGTCTCGATCTGACGGAGCACCAAAAAGCTTGTGGTAGTCGCGGCTGAACTGGGACGGGCTTTCATAACCGACCAGGTAATCAACGCTGGCCACGTCCTGCTCGCTGAATAGCAGCCGCCAGGCTTCCTGCAAACGCACCCGCTCCTGGAACTGCACCTGGGTTAGCTGGCTGATGGTCTTGAAATGCCGATGAAAAACGCGGGGCTTATATTCGGCATAGCGGTCAGCTCCCCGACTTTGAAAGACTTTTGATAATTCGCATGCATCCAAGTCGTGACCCGACCGATGCGAGTGATGTCGCTGTCTTTCTGCCGATTTGGTGTAACGCCGCCGCCCCCCCCCAGCGGCGAGCACAACAGGCTCCAACAAATTTCCCTGCGTATAAGCGGCGCCATCTTTTCGCAAGCGGCCAGTATCTTGAGCGGTTATAGATTGACTAAACAACCTGGCTGGCAAAAATGAATCCGAGGCAGAAGCGACAACCTGTGGCGCTAGGGAGCTGGATCAGGTTAAAAGATTATGCATAAGCCATTGGGCGGCGCAGGGTAGCAGGACAGCGATTCGTGGCCACATTTGCTGTTGTGTGATGCAGGCTGCTGATTGTCCAGAGGTGTCCAAGCGAGTCCATCAAAATCCCGATTCTTTGTATAGGTTGTAGTTCAGGGTCTTGGCTTATGGTTGTCGATAGTCAATAAATACAGCCTAAACACACCTGTACATCATAGGTGTATTAAGGCTTCTATGGCGTTGGCTACTCGCTGGTGAGCTATTTTTCGCTCCTCAAAATAATCATACCGATCATAAATCCCCTCAACCCCCTTCAGCTTGTGATTCAAACACCTCTCCGCCACATGGCTCGGCACACCTTCCGCAGCTGCGAGGCTGCGGAAGGTGCGTCGCAGGTCGTGGATGGTGAAGTGTTCCAAGTCGTCCATTTTGTTGGGTGGCTGCACCTTCCGGCCAGCCTCTCGGCCAAATAGCTTGGAAATGGCGCGGTTCAGGGTGTCAGGGCCCATGTGGGGGCGTTTGCTGGCGCGCCTGGCAGGGAACACATAGGGGGAGCCGCAGGCATGGCCTTGCTGTACCTTTAGCCACTCAATGGCTTGGGTTGGCAGAGGGATGGTGATCGATGCGCCAGTCTTGCTGCGCTCTTTGGAGAGATCCCAGATTCCGGCCTCGAGGTCGAATTCTTCCCAGCGGGCCTCGCATAGCTCGCTTTTTCTCACGCCTAGCACCAGGAACAAGCAGCAGGCCCGATAGTTGTCTCGACCAAAGCTGCTGATGTGCTCCCGGAAGACCCCAAAGGAATGTTCGATTTCTTCCAGCGTCAGGGTGCGCTCCCGGCTGGCTTCGACGCCGCCGGCGTCGCTGACGGTGAAGGGACTGGCCGGGTTGTTCTGGCACAGGTCCAGTTTGATGCCATGACGAAACAGCTGCTTCATGTACATCAGGGTGTCATTGGCGATGGTGGGGCGGTTGCTGCGCTGAACGCGCTGCAGGACTGCCCGGATATCCCTTGGGGTGACGTCGGCAATCGGGTAGAGGCCGATCACCGGGTGGATTTCTTTCTGGTAGATGCGCTTGGGGATGTTGGGGTGTTTCAGGCGCCGGGACAGATCGGTCTCATGCCAGTCCTGGAAGAGGTCTTTGACGGTGCGGATGTCGGGCTGGACAACTTTGGCCCTTTCCTGGATTGGGTCGGTGCCCGTTCGGATGCCTTGCTTGGTCAGCACAGCGGCTTCCCGGGCGTCACCCAGGGACATCTGGGGGTATTGGCCCAAGGTAATCTCGTGGCGCTTGCCTTGGGCGCTGTAGCGCAGCATCCAGTAGGGCGTGCCTGACTTGCGCACGCAGAAATAGAGGCCGCCACCATCGGTATGCTTCTTGGGGGCCTGCTTTGCCAGGGACTTGATCTGAGTGGCGCTGAGTTTGCTCATTTTGACCTTGTGGCGTTTGAGCCTATAAAAACAGGCTGCCCACCACTTTTTTTTTGTTGATTAAAGAGAAAAATTCTCTGTTATCAATGGTATGCAGGCAGTCTCTTGATGGCTGCCCACCATTTCAGGTCAATATAGGTGTCAGGGAGGGAAAAGTCACGTTTTTGCCCACCATTTTGCCCACCACTTTTGTCTGGATAGTGGTGGATGGCAGTGGATTTCCATGGATTGAGTTTCGAATTTAATTCTTTAAAAACAACGTATTAAATACGATTATGGACTTACCTGGATTTTACTCGATATTCTGGATCTGCTCCCGCATCTGCTCGATGAGCACCTTGAGCTCCACCGCCGCCGCTGTGGTTTCGCTGTCTACGGATTTGCTTGCCAGGGTGTTGGCTTCGCGGTTGAGCTCCTGCATCAGAAAATCCAGCCGGCGACCGATGTGGCCGCCCTTCTTGAGGATGCGGCGCACTTCGCTGACGTGGGTCACCAGGCGGTCCAGTTCTTCGTCCACGTCCATTTTCTGGGCCAGCATCACCAGTTCCTGCTCCAGCCGGTCCGGGTCCGGCGAGTCGATCACATCCTGAATGCGGGTACGCAGGCGCTCCCGCTGAGCGTCCTTGATGCGGGGAATGGCGGCTTTGACGATCTCGATCTGGGTACCGATGCCATCCAGCCGGTCGACGATCAGCTGGCCCAGTTGCTCCCCTTCCCGGCGGCGGGTGTCGACAAGGGCTTCCAGGGCCTCATCCAGCAGGGACAGGGACTCGTTCTGTAGCAGCTCCACATCCAGCTGGCGGGTACTGAGAACGCCGGGGTAGCGGAGGATTTCCATGGGATTCACTTGCCCCGGGTGCTGGACGATGTCGCCCACCCGGCGGGACACGTCGGAAAGCTGTTTGACCAGCTCCTCGTTCAATTCCAAGGATGCCTCACTGTCGTCCTGCTGGTAGCGCAGGGTCACTTCCACCTTGCCCCGGGCCAGGGCCTTGCGGCATTTCTCGCGCACGCCGTTTTCCAGGGCGCGCAGCGCATCGGGCAGACGCGGGCTCACTTCCAGGTACCGGTGGTTCACGGCTTTGATCTCCCAGACCAGGCTGTAACCTTCCAGATGACGGTCGGCGCGGGCAAAGGCGGTCATACTGCAGATCATGGGTGAACCTCGAAACAGCTGTTGGGACGGACCCATAGTCTAGACCACAGGGCCCGGTGTGGCCTAATAATGCGCCAGGCAGGCAGACCGGCCCCTGCCTTTGCTACAATGGCGGCCCTTTTGCATTCTAGATACTTCAGGAGTTTCCATGCGTCCTTCCGGCCGAGCCCACGATCAGCTGCGTGAATTGAGCTTTACCCGCAACTACACCGTTCACGCCGAGGGCAGCGTGCTGGTCGCTTTCGGTGATACCAAGGTGCTCTGCACTGCGTCCGTGGAGGAGGGTGTGCCGCGCTTTCTGAAGGGCAAGGGCCAGGGCTGGATCACCGCCGAGTACGGCATGCTGCCCCGTTCCACTCACACCCGTTCCGGTCGCGAGGCATCCCGGGGCAAGCAGGGTGGCCGAACCCTGGAGATCCAGCGACTGATCGGCCGCTCCCTGCGTGCGGCGGTGGACATGAAAAAGCTGGGTGAGCGCACCATCTTCCTGGACTGCGACGTGCTGCAGGCCGATGGCGGTACCCGCACGGCTTCCATTTCCGGCGCCTGCGTCGCTCTGGTGGATGCCTTTACCCACTTGCTGGAAACCAAGAAGATCAAGGATGACCCGCTCACCGGGTTGGTCGGTGCGGTATCCGTGGGGGTCTACAACGACGAGCCGGTGCTGGATCTGGATTATGCCGAAGACTCCAATGCCGGTACCGACATGAATGTGGTCATGACCCAGCAGGGCGGCTTTATCGAGATTCAGGGGTCCGCCGAGGGGGCCCCCTTCACCCGCGAACAGTCCGATACCCTGCTGGGCCTGGCGGAAAAAGGCATTGGTGAAATCATTCAGGCCCAGCAACAGGTGTTAGGTTGGTAAGGACGGACCATGAAGAACTACAAGAAGCACTTTCTGCGTTTTGCCCAGGAGCGTGAGGCGCTCAAATTCGGTGAATTCACGCTGAAATCCGGTCGCAAAAGCCCCTATTTCTTTAATGCGGGCACGTTCAACACCGGAGAGGCCCTGGCCAGGCTGGGTCGCTATTATGCGGACGCCATCGTCGCATCCGGGCAGGAATTCGATATGCTGTTCGGTCCGGCCTATAAAGGCATTCCGCTGGTGGCCGCGGTGGCGGTGGCACTGGCAGAGCACCATGGCCGGGATCTGCCCTGGGCCTTCAATCGCAAGGAAGCCAAGGATCATGGCGAAGGCGGATGGCTGGTGGGGGCTCCCTTGCGGGGCCGAGTGCTGGTCATTGATGATGTGATTACCGCAGGCACCGCCATTCGTGAAGTGGCGGCCCTGTTCGAGAAAACCGAGGCGACCATGGCGGGGGTCATGGTGGCGCTGGATCGCCAGGAGTGTGGCAAAGAGCCTTCCGAGGCCGGCAAGGGACTGTCGGCGATTCAGGAAGTGGAACAATCCCTGGGGGTGCCGGTGGGCAGTATCGTGGCGATGAACGATATTATTCAGTGGCTGGAGCAGCAACCGGACAGTGAGCCCATGGTGTACCGTATGCGGCAGTACCGGGAGCGTTATGGAGTGGAATAATAATGAGAAGAGTTGCTCTGATTCTGGTGCTGATGGTGTCTGCGCCTGCCTTGGCGGGTACCGGCCAGCGTGCCAGTGAGCGCATGCCGGAAGGCGCCTATTTTCGGCATTTCAGTGCTGACGGGGTCATGCATCTGAATCGAACCCTGACCCCCGATGCCATTCGCAGCGGCTATCAGCTGCTGGATGAGCATGGCCGCATTCTGGAAGACGTTGAAGGCGTTAACCTGAATGATGAAGAGGCCCGCAAGATGCGCCTTGAGCGCGCGCGCCAGGCCCGTGAAGACAAGGAATTGTTGCGTATGTATGCGGGCCCGGAGGATGCGGTGCGTGCCCGCGATCGCAAGATTGATGCGCTGAACCTCAGCATCAGCTATGAAGAGAACAGCCTGGCCCAGCTGCAGACGAAACTGGATGAGGAGATTGCCGTGGCAGCCCGGAATGAGCGCGCGGGCCGGGAAGTGCCGGAAGTCGTCCAGCAAGCCATTGAGCGACTGAAACGCCAGATTGAGATGACGGAAGAAAAGCTGCAGGAATTTGAAATCGACATTGATGCGGCGAAAAAAGAATTTGCCCCGATCATCCAGCGATTGAAGGAAATCGAGAACGCAGAGTCTTGAACCCGTTCTGCAGAAATCTGCTCCGCAGGCTGGTGATTCGCCGCTCTTGTTCTTCCTGCCGGCGTTGCTTGGCGACAATCCTCCCCCGCCGCTAGTCCTGGTCCCGGAACAGGGTGGGAACCAGCAGTTCCCACTGCGTTTGCCAGTCCTGGCTGGGACGGGCCTTGAAACCGGAGCGAACGAACTGGGCAATGCGGCCTTCCACCACCGCCAGTAACAGGTTGGCCGTAATGGTGGGTGTGGCTCGCGTGCGCCGTCCCTCCTTGATTTCCGCCTCGCGCAGCACCTGCTTGAGCTGACTTTCCACCCGATCATAGAATTGCTGGATGCGTTGATGCAGGCGCTCGTTTTCGCCGGTCAGGGCATCCCCGGTAAGCAGCCGGGTGATCCCCGGGTTGCGCTCGGTAAAAGCCAGCATCAGGTTCAGGATCTGTTCCACCTGGCTGGTGGCATTGCCATCTTCGGTGATGCGATTGATGCGTGAAAAAATCGCTTCTTCAATAAACTCGATCAGCCCCTCGAACATCTTCGCCTTGCTGGGGAAATGCCGGTACAGCGCCGCTTCGGAGACACCCACTTCCCTGGCCAGGCCGGCGGTAGTAATACGTCCTCCCGGGCCGGCTTCCAGCATATGGGCGAGCGACTGCAGAATCTGCTCTTTTCGCGACGGTTTTTTTTCGGTCATGTAGCGTCGTTCCCTTGTTATATTGTCGGCTCTCGCAGGAGCCATGCTTGCCATGGCGACACTTGCCATGTTCGCCATGCAAGCATAGCTGCTACGGTCAACTCAGTTTTTGCTGATCAACGTCCCGATCCCCTGATCGGTAAGAATTTCCAGTAGCACGGCGTGGGAAACCCGGCCGTCGATGATGTGGGCGGTGTGTACCCCGTTTTTCACCGCTTCCAGGGCGCAGCCAATCTTGGGCAGCATACCACCGTGGATGGTGCCGTCCTTGATCAGTTCATCAACCCGTTCGGCGCTGAGGCCGGTGAGGACTTTGCCCTGTTTATCTTTCAGGCCTGCCACGTTGGTGAGCAGAATCAGTTTTTCGGCGCGAAGCACTTCCGCCATCTTGCCGGCCACCAGGTCCGCATTGATGTTGTAGCTGACACCGTTGTCATCCACGCCGATGGGGGCGATAACCGGAATAAAATCGCTGCCGGCAATCAGATCGATAATGGTGGTATCAATGCCCTGAACTTCGCCCACGTGGCCGATATCGACAATTTCTGATGTCTGCAGGGCCGGGTTGTTTTCGTCCTGGGCCTTGAGGCGCATCTTGCGTGCCTTGATCAGTCTTCCGTCCTTGCCAGTGAGGCCGATGGCCTGGCCACCGTTGTGCTGAATCAGGTTGACGATGTCCTTGTTGACCAGGCCGCCGAGGACCATCTGTACCACATCCATGGTTTCCTGATCGGTGACGCGCATGCCCTGAACAAATTTGGATTCCTTGCCCAGCCGTTCCAGCAGACTACCGATCTGTGGACCCCCGCCATGGACGATGACCGGGTTGAGCCCCACCTGTTTGAGCATCACTACATCACGGGCGAAACTGTTTTTCAGTTCGTCGTTCTCCATGGCGTTGCCGCCATACTTGATCACCACCGTGGCGCCGGAAAAGCGCTGAATGTAGGGCAGCGCCTCGATCAGAATCCGGGCGGTATCGTGGGCACTGTTGGTGTCCATTACGTCTCCTTGGGCAGTAGCGTTAGCCGGGAGTTGAAAGTTTAAAGCGCAAAGTTGAAACGCGAAGACAGCACCTCGCTAACCGGTAAATATTTTGCTCCGCGTTTTGTGCTTGATGGCAACGCGGGCAGGGCCTGTCCGAATACGAAACGCCGTGCCCGCGCTTTTCAACTTTGAACTTTCAACTCTTCGACGGCTTGATTCTAACTCAAAACGGTAATTTCAGGGTGTCATCCACAGCCTGCAGATGTTTGCGGAACTGCTCCTTGACCCTTTCCAGGGCGTCTTCGTCGCGGCCTTCAAAGCGGGCTACCAATGAAGGCGTCGTGTTGGAGGCGCGCACCAGGCCCCAGCCATCCGGGAAGTCCACCCGCAAGCCGTCAATGGTGGTGGGACGGCCGCCGGTAAAGTGTTCGGCGCGGGCGGTCAGTGCGTCCACCAGGGCAAATTTGTTCTCCTCGCTCACATCAATGTACAGGGCCGGAGTGGTGAGACCGGTCTTCAGGCCATCGAACACCTGGCCGGCACTGTCATCCTGAAGGGACAGGATTTCCAGCAGACGGGCGCCAGCGTACAGGCCATCATCACAGCCGAACCAGCGGTCGGCGAAGAAGATATGGCCGCTGATCTCGCCAGCCAGGGGCGCGCCGCTTTCCTTCATTTTTGCCTTGATCAGGGAGTGGCCGGTTTTGTACATCATGGGGCGGCCACCGTTCTTGCGGATGATGGCCGGCAGGGCCCGGCTGCATTTGACGTCGAACAGGATGTCGGCGCCGGGGCTGCGTCCCAGAAGATCTTTGGCGAACAACATCAACAGGCGGTCTGGCCAGATGATTTCGCCGCTGTTGGTGACCACGGCGACCCGGTCGGCGTCACCGTCGAAGGCAAGGCCAAGGTCCAGGTTTTCCTGTTGCACGATGCGGATCAGGTCGGCGAGGTTATCCGGGTTGCCCGGGTCGGGGGCATGATTGGGGAAGTTGCCGTCGATCTCTGTGTACAGCGGCGTTACCTCACAGCCCAGTTGCTTGAACAGCTGTGGCGCCAGTTCCCCGCCGGCACCGTTGCCGCAGTCGATGGCGATCTTCAGTGGGCGTGCCAGAACGATATCGCTGGTCACATCGGTCAGGTAGCGGTCAGTGATATCGCGTTCTTCCTCGCGCCCTTTGCCCTCGCTGAAGGCCTTGTTGCGGATGCGCTCCTGAAGGGCGGTGATGCGATCACCATAGAGGGTATCGCCGTTGATAACGATTTTCAGACCATTGTGGCTGGCGGGGTTATGGCTGCCGGTCAGCATGATGCCGCTTCGGGTTTCCAGTACTTCGGTGGCGTAGTAAAGCACCGGGGTGGGCACCAGGCCGAGATTGATCACATCGCGGCCGGATTCCAGCAGGCCCTTGATCAGGGATCGGCTCAGCTCCGGGCTGGACAGGCGTCCGTCCCGGGCTACCAGCACGGTCTGTTGGCCAGCCTCGCCAGCTTCACTGCCGATGGCGCGGCCGAGCAGATAGACGCCCTGGGCGGTAAGGGTATCGCCGGCCACACCGCGGATGTCATAGGCGCGGAAGATACTGTCTGGCAGGGCTTCGCCCTGTTCCTCATCCATCAGCAGAATGCCGTCGTCGCTTTCTTCCACGACGACCAGATCCTCGGATTGCCGTTGGGCTGCCGGCCGATGCGGGCCGCCACGTTTGCGGAGTTTGCCGGCCATGCGCGCCTGGGCGTCATTGACTGTGGCGAACAGGGGGAAGTGAAAATGGTTGCGGGCGCTGACACCGGGTTGGCGGGCCAGTTCGTCGCAGTAACGGACCAGTTCCGCGCAATCCTGCTTGAGGAAGCTGGCCATCAGGCGGTTGACCACCAGCGTGCCAAGTAGCAGCAGTACCACGCCCAGGGCCACAACCAGGGTACTGACCACCATCAGATTGCTTTCGGTGGGCGGCAATGTGAGCGTCACCGAGACGGGGCCGACTCGGGTGTCCACACTGGCACCGGTGTTGCTGCCGGGCTGATTGAACAGGTTGCTGCCGCCGAACTGGACTTGCAACTGGCTGCCGACGGGGGCCAGGTCTTGCAGAAGGCTGGCCAGGTTGCTGAGGGGTAGTTGCAGCAGCAGGGCGCCATTTTGCATGCGCGTGGCTTTCACCAGAATCAGGGTCGGAGGCTGGCCGGCAATGATCACCGGGCCGGGGGACTGACCAAGCCGCACTTCCTTGAGCAGTTCCTGGGCGGTATAGCTGAAATCGTCGGTATTTGCGCCCCGGCGGGGCACCAGCTGAAGGTTGGCATCCGGAACCCACTGGTGATGGCGGGCGTTGAACTCGGCAACGGTGTCGTCGGACAGCGCCTGGTCCACATCGTTACGGCTGGCCAGTAACGACAGCTGCGTCTGATAGTGCTGGATATGGTTGTGTGTCAGCTTGGCAATGGACTGTGCAAGCTGGCTGGCGTTGTCTTGCTGTTGTGCCGCTTCGGCCACCCTGGTCTGATAGAACCAGGTGGCTCCCCCTGCCACCAGGATCGCTACCAGGGCTGCAATCAGTAATGGCATCAGTGGTTTGAAGACGCTGACGTCGGCGCGTTTATTGTTGTTCTTGTTGTTGCCCATATCCCCTCCGAATTAGACCCGAACCCGTGATTTCAGCGCGGCGCCGGAGGCAAGCCCCTGCCACGCGGCACTACGGTTTTCAGTCGATGATATTCCTTGATGCGGTGTTGCTCCCGGGAATGCCTTTTGACGACGGATTTTCATGCCATTGCTCCACGCTGAAGGCATGGGTTCAGTTGGCTCAGTGGCGGCCGCTGTGGCCGAAACCGCCGCTGCCCCGCTCACTGTTGGTGAAAGTCTCCACCTGTTCCAGTTGCACCTGCATCACCGGCACGATGACCAGCTGGGCGATCCGCTCGCCGGGTTCCACGGTGAAGGGCTGGCTGCCCCGGTTCCAGCAGGACACCATCAGCTCGCCCTGATAATCAGAGTCGATCAGGCCCACCAGGTTGCCCAGCACAATTCCATGTTTATGGCCCAGTCCGGAGCGCGGCAGGATCATGCCGGCATAGCCCGGATCACTGATATGGATGGCCATGCCGGTGGGCAGCAGTTCGGTTTGCCCCGGTTCCAGCAGCAGTGGCGCCTTGACCATGGCCCGAAGGTCCAGGCCGGCGGAGCCGTCAGTGGCGTAATGGGGGAGTGGAATACTGTCGCCCAGTCGGGAGTCGAGCACGCGGTATTGCAGTTTCATGATGGTTCCTGTTGGTCGGGGATCACGCTTCGCGCGCCGGACATCACGGTCGAGTGATGTCGGGAGTATGGCGCGCCTCAGCGCTAGTCTTTATACCGTATGGCAATCAATTCGATCAGTTGCTTGGCGATCTGCGCCTTCGAGGCCAGTGGCAACACCTTGTGACCCCCGGGCCAGATGACGGTAAGGGCATTGTTGTCGCTGTTGAAGCCCACGTTGCTGCCGGAGACGTCGTTGGTGGCGATCATGTCCAGTTTCTTGTTGACCAGCTTGCCTTGAGCGTAGGCGACCACATCGCGGGTTTCGGCAGCGAAACCCACGGTAAAGGGGCGCTTGGCGTGTTCTGCCACCGACGCCACAATGTCCGGGTTTTTCACCAGTGTCAGATGAATTTCTTCGGTGGATTTCTTGATCTTGTGGTCGGCGGTGACAGTGGGGCGGTAGTCGGATACGGCCGCAGTGGCGACAAAGACATCACATCCTTCCTCCACGGCTTTCATGCAGGCGTCATACATCTCTGTTGCCCGGGTCACGTCCACACGGTCTACCCGGGAGGGGGTAGGCAGATTAACCGGGCCGGCGATCAGGGTCACCCGGGCGCCGGCTTCGGCGGCGGCTTCAGCCAGGGCGAAGCCCATCTTCCCGGAGCTCTTGTTGGTGATGTAGCGCACCGGGTCAATGGCTTCACGAGTGGGGCCGGCAGTGATCACCACATGCTTGCCGGTGAGCAGCTGGTAATCAAACACCTCGGCGGCTTGCTGAAGGATTTCCAGGGGTTCGAGCATGCGCCCGGCACCGACTTCGCCGCAGGCCTGGCTGCCACTGCCGGGGCCAAATATCTTGATGCCCTTCTCCTGAAGGATCAGCAGGTTCTTCTGGGTGCTGGTGTCGGCCCACATCTGCTGGTTCATGGCCGGAGCGATGGCGATGGGGGCGCCGGTGGCCAGACACAGGGTGGCGAGCAGGTCGTTGCCGTGGCCATGGGCCAGGCGTGCCATGAAATTGGCTGAGGCCGGCGCAATCAGCACCAGGTCTGCCCAGCGGGCCAGCTCAATGTGGCCCATGGCCGCTTCTGCGGTGGGGTCCAGCAAGGTGGTGTGCACCGGGTGGCCGGACAAGGCCTGCATGGTGAGAGGGGTAATGAATTCGCAGGCTCCCTGGGTCATTACCACGCGAACCTGGGCGCCCACATCCTGCAGGCGGCGAACCAGATCAGCGGCTTTGTAGGCGGCGATGCCGCCGGTGACTCCCAGAAGAATGCGTTTGTTCACCAGACGATGCATGACGAAATCCTGCGCAGCGATAGCGACGGTTACGGCAGTGGCTTACAGCAGCAAGGGCAAATCACCGGTGCCGTGGAAGCCGGAACCCTGCTATTACATAGGCTGCATAGGGTAGCACTAAGGTATGAGTGCTGCCCACTTCACAATGATATGGAATATCAAGGCGTTACGGGAGAAAGGAAACTCCATGGCAATCACTGACTGGCCCACGGATGAAAGGCCGCGCGAAAAGTTGCTGGTGCGAGGGGCGGAATCGCTGAGTGATGCGGAGCTGCTGGCCATTTTTCTGCGCACCGGGCAGCAGGGCATGACCGCAGTGGATCTGGCGCGAAGCCAGTTGACAGCGGGGGGCGGGCTGCGGGCCTTGCTCGATGCAAGCCCGGAGCGAATGGCCAGGTTGCCCGGCATGGGTGTCGCCCGGCGGGCCCTGTTGCTGGCGGCGCTGGAGCTGGGTCGCCGCTATCTGGCGGAGCCGCTGGAGCGGGGGTTGCCACTGGATAACCCGGAAAAAGCCGGGCAGCTACTTACCGCTCGTCTGCGTGGGCTCCCCTACGAGGTGTTTGCCTGCCTGTTCCTGGACAACAAGCATCGCCTGATTGCCTTTGAGCAGCTGTTCCAGGGCACCATCGATGCGGCGGCGGTTTACCCTCGGGAAGTGGTGCGTCGGGCCATGGAGCATAATGCGTCGGCGGTGATTCTGGCTCACAACCATCCTTCCGGGGTGGCCGAGCCCAGCCAGTCCGACCATGCCATCACGCGCCGGCTGGTGGACGCCCTGGGGTTGATGGATATCCGGGTGCTGGATCATCTGGTGATTGGTGAGGGGGGATGGGTGTCACTGGCCGCCCGTGGAGCCCTGTAAAGGATCTGGGCAGGGGGCATGCTTGCGGTAAGCCCCTGAATTCTGGTGTACCCGGTGGAATATCCGAGATTTCGCTTGAAACTTGACCGGCAGATTGGTATAAAACGCGCCTTTTCCGGGGCTCTACCGTCCCCCCGCAAGAAGATTTACGGAGCAAGACAATGTCCAAGGTTTGCCAGGTGACCGGTAAGCGCCCTGTAACGGGCAACAGAGTTTCTCACTCGAACATCAAGACCAAGCGTCGTTTCGAGCCGAATCTGCACCACCATCGTTTCTGGGTTGAGTCCGAGAAGCGCTTTGTGCGCCTGCGTGTGACCTCCAAGGGCATGCGTATTATCGACAAGAAGGGTATCGACGCCGTATTGGCAGATATCCGTTCTCGCGGCGAGCGTGTTTAAGGCTAATTAAGGAGCTAACCCATGGCCGGTCCTATTCGTGAAAAAATCCGCCTGGTGTCCTCTGCGGGCACGGGGCACTTCTACACCACTACCAAGAACAAGCGTCTCCATCCTGAAAAGATGGAAACCAAAAAGTATGATCCGGTAGTGCGCAAGCACGTGGCCTACAAGGAAGCGAAGATCAAGTAACGATCTTTTTGCTGCCTGCCTGGCAACGGACATAAAAACCCGGGACTTTGTCCCGGGTTTTTTTATGTCCGGAATCTGTCATGGGGAAGAATCGAAAAGAGTGTGACAACGGGGGAAGGGACGTGGAAACGGTGGGGGCGTTGTGCCGGAGTGGCAAGATTGCAGCGGCAAGCAAGTTCAATATCACAAAGCCACCATGTTTGTCTGTCATGTACGTGCAATTCTGTGCTTTTTAAACGCCGTTCGTCTGCTTTCAGGCCCGAATGGGGTTTTGATCATGCGGTTCTCGGGACTCTGGTGCTACGTTTACACAAAGAGGAACATCGCAACAAAATGCTACGCAGTGAAAGTTGTGATGCAGTTCTCAGATGCATAGCATTAAAAACGAAGTTCACTTTTTCGCATATGCATTCACACAATGTTCACACTAAGGGACGTGCAACGGAGAGCGCTATGAGTACCTTGAATGAGATGTTTCGTTTGTTGATGATCCGCTTGTACACCCAGCTGCCTGGGCGTGCTCGCAACCAGCGTGGTGCCAGTGCGCTGGAGTATATTGTTCTGGCTGCCGCCCTGATCATCATTATTGGTGTTGCAATTAACACCGTCGGTAGTGATGCAATAGAAACAGCATTTCAAAATTTATTTGATAGTGCTGGCGAAGGTGGGGGTGGCGCACCAGCGTCCCCTTAGAACTAGCTGGCGTGGAGTTGGCCTGATGAATCGGAAAGAGTTCGGAGCCGTAGCTCTAGAGTTTCTGATGCTCTTCCCCTTTGTGATGGCCATGCTTTATGGCGCAGCGGTCTACGGCTTGACCTTCTTTGCCCAGTACCGCATGCAGGCGGCCGTGGATACCGCCGTATCCACGGCCTTGTATGTGGACCGGTCCGATAGCCAGGCCAGTGCCCTTGGTGCTGCGGTAACACAGCGGGGCAATACGGCGCTGGCAGGACTGGTGGCGCAGTTACCGGAAAGATTGAGAGATAACCTGAATGCGGATTCAGCCTGTGCGCTGGAAACCATTGCAGGGGGGGTAGAAGTGCTTAACTGCAGTTTGGAATACCCCAACTATCAAGCCAACCCGATAGTGCCGGTGCTCAGCTTCGGCATGCTGGGGGATTTTCCGCCCCTGCCTGCAAGATTGAGGGTGGAGGCTCGCGCCGCGTTCTGATTGACTGGATGCGGTTCAGCTCAAGAAGCAACATTTGACAGGGATGTTCCGGAGAGAACATGGGATCAAGACTGCTCTACATGCTGCCGGCGTTGGCGGTGGCATTGGTTGCGCTGATACTGGCGCTGGTGGGATTAAGTCGCGACCCGGCACCGTCGCTGGTAGTTCGTGAGGCGTCGCCCGAGGGGCAGGTCCGTGACCAGGAAGCTCCCAATTATCGGTACTGGGTGGTCACCGAGAGCCTGAATATCGGTGACACCCTCAATGAAGAGGCACTGGCGGTGGTTTCCTCGCCGGCCCCGATTCCCAACGTGCTGACCGCCGATGAAAAGGTGGCAGGCAAGGAATTACGTCGATACGCCCGTCCGGGCGAGCTCCTTTCCCGAAATCACCTTGAACCTGGTGGCACCCTGCCAAGCACCCTGCCCGCAGGGTTTCGTGCCGTGGCAGTGGGGGTCGATGATGTGGTGATGGCAGGTGGTCTGCTGCAGCCCGGTGATCTGGTCGATGTGGTGGTGTCGTTTCAAGAAGCGGACCGGGATGACCCGGCGGCCATGGTGCTGTTGCGCAGCCTGCAGGTGCTGGCGGAGAAAGGGGCCATGGCGGCAGCCAGCAGTGATCAGGACCGCGAGGCCCAGCGTCGCAATAACACCGTGGTGCTGGCTGTGCCCAAGGACAAGGTGCCAACATTGCTGCTGGCTTCTGAGGAAGGGACATTGCGATTGGCGGTACTGGCCAGTGAGGACAAGGCTGCTGACGACAGCGACGAAGAAAAGAAAGCCAAACCGGTTTACTACAAGGATCTGTTCCCGTCGGCCCGCGCACCAGCACCACGGGCGACACCGGGCCAGAAAGTGGAAGTCTATGAGGGATCAGAGTCAAGGAGCACCTATGTGCGTTAAGGGGTTGTGGAAGAGAGCCGGGGCGCGACTGGTTCTGTGGTTCTCCCTGTCGCTTGCCATAGTGGCGCAGGCGGACACTCTGAAAGACACCATGCGAGTGGCTCCCGGGGACCAGAAAGTCCTGAATTTCCCGGAAGCGGTGGCCAAGGTGGCAACCTCGGATCCAACGGTGGCGGCACTGACCGTGACTGGGTCGGAGGAATTGTTGCTGACCGCCAAGGCGGAGGGCTCGGCGGTGATCTCGGTGTGGCTGAGAGGCAAGGCCAAGCCACTGCGCAGCACAGTGGTGGTGGCCACCACGCTGGGATCCTCTCTGCCTTTTGGTACCCAGGTACAGACAGATATCCGTGTGCTGGAAGTCAGTCGCTCGGAGCTCAATCAACTGGGCATGAGTTATAGCAATGTTTTCAATGATGGCCAGTCAGCCGTGGGAATTGCGCCGCCAGGGACCGGGTTTCAGGTGCCAGGGGTGGTGCCGGCCCCTTTGAGTTCCGATGGCTTCAATCTGTTTGGCTTTGGTCCCAATTCGGTTCTTGCCATCAATGCGCTGGAAGCCGGGGGCTTTGCCTATACCCTGGCCGAACCTTCCCTGACCAGCCTGTCCGGGCAAAGCGCCAGCTTTCTGTCCGGCGGTGAATTCCCGGTCCCCATTCGGAGTGACAACACCGGGGTGCAGATCGAGTTCAAGGAATTCGGTATTGGCTTGAGCCTCACTCCAACCGTGATTGATGCGGGGCAGATTATTCTCAAGGTTGCGCCGGAAGTGTCCGAACTGGAATTTTCTGCCGGGGTGGAAACCGGCGGCGTGGCGGTACCGGGCCTGCGGGTGCGGCGTGCGGAAACCACGGTGTCTCTGGCACCCGGTGAGACCTTTATCATCAGTGGTCTGGTCAGTCGGAATACCATCAACAACAGCGATCGCCTGCCGGGGATTGGCAACATTCCCCTGCTGGGGGCGTTCTTCCGCTCTTCGCGCATCGAGAAAAGTGACAAGGAACTGGTGATGGTGGTGACCCCTCACCTGGTGACGCCCCAGCAGAGTACGGAGCCGCCAGTGACGTTGCCCGGCGCGGGCTATCACAGCAGTAGTACTGGCTGGCTGGATATGGCCACGGAAAGCCGTCGGGGTTCCCAGCCAATTCGCCACGGCCTGAGCTGGTGATGCTATGAGTGATCATGACATTGTTCTTTCTGTTGTTGACGATGATGGAATCGAGGCCTGGCTGGAGCGGGTGGTGGATGAGCCGTTCCGCCTTGAGCAGGTCAGCCGAAGCGATCTGACCCGGGTGCTGCGCTTGCTGGAGGCCACCACTGCCCATGTGGTGATGGTGGAGATTTCCGAAGCGGATATGGATCAATCACTGGCCATCATCACGGCCCTGACCAGTGCTCGCCCCTGGGTCACCGTTATCACCGTCTGCGCCCGTGCCAACCAGGAATTGCTGCTGCAATCCATGCGTGCGGGAGCGCGGGATTGCTTTGTGGCCGGGAGCGAGGCGGGAGATGTCCGTGACCGCCTGCGCCGGCATCAGTTGTTGAGGGTGGGTCACTATGATGACCAGGTTCGCTCCGCAACCAACAACCTGACCCTGGTCGCGTCAGCCAGCCCGACGGTAGACACCCGCTTTCTGGCACAGAATGTTGCCCTGGGGCTGAACCGCCTGTTTCCCAACGAACGGTGTCTGGCCATTGATACCCAGCCCGCCGAGCGCGGTATTTTCTATCTGGATGTGCACAACGAATACACGTTGGAAAATTTGCTGGCCAGTCCGGAGACCCTGGACGAAACCCTGATCGGTACGGCACTGGAAGAGTATCGGCCGGGATTGCGACTGCTGGCCGGCGGGATTGATAGCCGTGAGCTTGAAGGGGATCGAAGCGCGGATCTGTTTATTGCCCTCAATCATCTGATGCAGATGTTTGATCGTATCGTGATCAATGTGGGCACCCTGGAGAGCCGCCATTGGGTGCGTGCCCTTGGCATTCACGCTAGTCATTTGCTGATCACCATGCAGCCACTGGTGGACCAGGCCCATGCGGTGCGGACCCTGGGCAATGAGTGGCGTTCCCACCTGGGCCGCGACAGCCAGGTTCACCTGGTTGTGGATGGGATGGAAGGCAAGGTCCCCCCGGGACTGGATGAACTGGCAGAGACCGCCGGCGTAAACCTGCTAGGTGGGCTGCCCATGGACTGGCGTCACCGCCTGATGGCCATGAACAGTGGCTTGCCGATTCAGGAGCAATCTCCCCGTTGCCGCTATAGCCGCGGCCTGCAGACCATGGTTAACAAGCTGGAATCACAGCAGGATGTGAGCGCTGGTGGGAGCTGGTGGCAACGACTGCGTAGCAACGGATAGCAGGAGCGCTTGTGGCGGGACGGATCGACGCAGAATACCAGCAGCTCAAGGATCGCACCCATCGCTGGGTGGTTGAGCGGCTGGATGAGGAAGGCATCGAGGTTGGCAATGCCAGCCGTGATCAGCTTGCGGATTTTATCCGTACGGCGGTGGGGCAGCATATCGCCCTGAACCGGGTGCCTCTCTCAACCCAGGATCTCAATCAGCTGGTCCGCGATACCCTGGACGAAGTGACCGGTTATGGCCCGCTCGAGCCTTTGCTGGCTGATCCGCGCATCAACGACATCCTGGTGAATGGCCCGGACAGCGTCTTTATCGAAGTCGCAGGCGTGCTGCAAAAAGCATCGGTGCGTTTTATCAATGATGACCATGTGGTACGTGTCATTCGTCGTATGCTGGCGCCCCTTGGGCGTCGACTGGATGAGTCCAGCCCCATGGTGGATGCCCGCCTGCCGGATGGTTCCCGGGTCAATGCCATCATTCCGCCGCTGGCGCTGGACGGCCCCAGTATCAGTATCCGTAAATTTACCGGTAACCATCTAAGCGCCCAGCAGCTGATAGACAGCGGCTCTCTCACCGATGCGTGCCTGGATATCATGGTTAAGGCGGTGGAGTCGCGGCGCAATATCATCATCAGTGGTGGTACCGGTACCGGTAAAACCACCATGCTGAACATGATCAGTCAGTACATTCCTCGTCAGGAGCGCATCCTCACCATTGAGGATTCCGCTGAACTGGTGCTTAACCACCCCCACGTGGTTCGCCTGGAGACCCGTCCGGCCAATACGGAAGGCAAGGGCCGAATCAGTGCCCGGGAGCTGGTTATCAATGCCCTGCGGATGCGTCCCGACCGGATCATTCTTGGTGAGGTGCGTTCCAACGAGATCATCGAATTACTGCAGGCAATGAATACCGGCCACGACGGCTCCATGAGTACGATCCATGCCAACAGTACTCGTGATGCGCTGGTGCGCATCGAGACCTTGCTGGCGGTGAGCGGCTATGAGGCCAGCGAGACCGCCATTGGCCGCCTGATTGGTTCTGCCCTGGATATCATCATTCAGCTGGAAAGATTGCCGGATGGCCGCCGCCGGGTCAGCGAGGTAGTGGCGCTGACGCCAACGGAAGATGACCTCTACCACATGGACTACCTGTACAGGAGTCAGGCATGAGTGCGGTAGAGCTGCTGGGAATGGCGCAGCTGCTCGGCATTATTGCCGTGGTTACTGTGCTCATGCAGCTCGTCTGGTTCCGCTATCGGCAGCGCAGCTTGCTGACTGAGCGCGTGCGGCAACGTTTGCAGCAGCGTATGGAAATCGGTGGTGAACCCGGTCAGGTGCGAGTAGTGGCGGGTCCGCTGGAACGGCTGTTATTGCGGGCGGATATCCGCCTGTCCAGAGTGCAGCTATCACTGCTTGGTATCGTTATTTTCCTGATCGTGGTGATGGTGCTGGCTTCTTCGGGTTTCATTGCGGCTGGTGTGGTGCTGGCGCTGATAGCCGCGAGTCTTTGGATGTACTGGCGGTTCCGTTTCCAGCAGCAGCGCCGGATGATTTTTGAATCCCTGCCGGGAATCATGGAATCCACATTGCGCTACATGAGCGCCGGCCGTTCCCTGGAGGCCTCGTTAATGGAATCCTTCCAGGATGCGCCGCCGGTATTTGCGCCGCTGACGTTCAGGCTGCGCAGTGCGATTGAGGCCGGGCGCGATTACACCGGTTTGTTTGATGACTTTTCCCGGCTTTACCAGGTGTCTTCCCTGGTGCTGGTGTCCATTGCGCTGCGCACGTCCGCCCGGTTTGGTTCGTCGATCCGTCCGGTTCTGGAGCAGGTGGCCACCTCGTTACGCTCCCAGCAGGAGCTGCGCCGGGAGTTCCTGGCGTCTACGGCGGAGACCCGGTTTACCGCCGGCGCCTTTACCTTGCTGCCGTTGGGCATGGCTGCCTACATGATGCTGATCAACGAAAAGTATGCCGAGGTCCTGCTGAACACGGACACCGGGCATACCATGCTGATGATCGCTGGCATCTTGCAAGGGTTCGGTGTGTTGGTCATCTGGCGGATGATCCAGGGGGTGGGTCGTGAATAATGTGCTGCTGATCCTCGCCATCCTGCTGTCGTGCCTCTCCTTGTGGCTGGTCTACAAGACCCGGGACTGGGCATTGCGGGCCCGGGTTAGCCAGCGTTTGCAGGATAGTGGCAATCACCGTGAGGATGAGGATCGGGGGTTCTGGTTATGGACACTCTCCAGTGCCCTGACGGAGTCATCGATTGCGTCGGGGGATTATCAGGAAATCCGGCAGGCTCTTGCGGGCATGGGGAAAAGTCGTGAGCAGTCCCAGGTTATTTATCTGTTGTCCTGCTGGCTACTGCCGGTACTGGTGGCATTGGTAGGTTTTCTGGTGTTCGGTCTGCTCGGCGGGCTGTTGGCATCGGCGGCGGGCTTTATTGTGCCGCGGCGGGTGATCCGCGGTATGGGGGCCCAGGCAGAGCTGAGACAGAACCTGGAAGCGGTAGAGCTTTGCCACATGACGCGAATGCTGATGGAGGCTGGGCTGTCCCTTGAGCGTGTAATGCGCATTATCGGTCGCCAGGGGCGCCCCCTTTTGCCCATTCTTATCATGCGAATAGACCGTTTTAACCGGCTCATGAAATCCGGCGCGGAGCGAACCCAGGCACTGGATGAACTGGGTGAGAACAAGCGTATCCCGGTACTGCGCAGCTATGTGGTGTTGATGAAGCAAAGCAGTCAACTGGGGGCGGGCGTATCCGCCAGCCTGGACCAGATTATTGAAGAAGCCCAGAACGTGGAACGTAACCGCATTCGAGAGGAAACCAACCGGATTGGTGCCAAGATGACGGTGGTAATGATGGCATTCATGCTGCCGGCCCTGTTTATCTTGATTGGCGGCCCGGCGGTGATTTCCATCGCGGATGCATTGGCACGATAACAAAGGGAGTAACAACATGCGTGGCATGGTTTGGGGAGCACTGGTACTGCTGGCGGGATGCGCACACCAGTCAGCGCCGGAGTCGGCCCCGGGAACAGTGGATGTGTCGTCAATTGCCTGCAAGGAAGCACTGCAGCCAGAGCAGCGTGTGGATCTGGAGATGGTCGATACCTTGATGGCCAAAGGACGAAATTATGCGGCGTTGGCGCAGCTGGAAAGCAAACCCATGGGCGCCATTGATCACTGGTTGCGTTATGGCCAGTTGCTGGCCGCTTCCGGCAAGCTGGATTCTGCGGAGCAGGTCTACAGAGCATTGGCCAATCGCTGTGATGATGGCCGCAGCCGTCATGGCCTGGGCATGGTGTTGCTCAAGCGTCATGAAATCATGGCGGCGCTGTCCCATCTGGAGCGGGCGCGCAGCCTGGCACCGGCAACCTCCCAGGTGCGAAATGATTACGGTTATGCGCTGATGCTGGTAGGGCGCTACGAAGATGCGGCTTTCGAGCTGAGAACCGCATTGGAACTGGCGAACGGCAAGGGCCCGGTTCGTCAGAATCTGGCGGTAGCCTATCTGATGACGGATGATCGTGAGGGGCTGAAAGCGTTACAGTCCAACTACGGGTTCTCGGATGAGGAAATTGCCTATGCCGAGAAACTCAGTGAACAGTTCGGGAGGACCCGAAAATGAAGAAACTGGCCTTGATTCTGTTGTTGCCGGGAACCTTGGTGGCGGCGGAGCCTCAGCAAGCCTACAGCTTTGGTGTTTCCGGACAGGTTGTCACCAATGAGTCTGAAACGGTCACTGACTGGTTGCTGAACCAGCAGCGCGATTCCCGACCGGCAGGGCAGAGTGAGCTGTCTGCTCCGCTTTATGTGGACACCCAGCGCCGTCTGGCAAATTCCTTCCGTACCGCGATTCCGGACAGTTTTGGTGAACAGACCCGAGACGACAATTAACCGTCTCCGGCAGCGCGGGGCCCTGTCAGTCATCACCCCGCTGTTGCTGTTGATCGTCATTACTCTCACGGTGATGGCGCTGGATGGCGCACGCCTGTACAGCCTGCGAAGCGACATGCAGGCGCAGGTAAATGTGGCCGCCCAGGCTGCAGCCGGGGCGGCCCAGGCATGCGGTGGGCAAGCGCCCAGTACCGTGCTTGTCCAGCAACGCGCATTGGCTGCGGCGGTTGCCCAGGGCTTTGAGGGATCTGACCAGGATCTGAACGTTCAGCTTGGCGTGATTGCGGATGCCGACAGTAGCGGTGTGGTGGCTTTCGAGCCGGTGAATCTCATTGAGCGCAGTAATGCGGTACTGGTGAGTTACACCCGTACTGAACCGATTTCCATGTTGTTGCCGCAGTCCGTGTTTGGTGGCATTTCTCTCTCCGTGAATGCGGCGGTTCGCAAGGAGGTGGTGGCCACGGTCAGCGCGGCCGGCGGCACTGTCGGTGTGGGCGGTGATGCCACCTTGCTGGGCAGCCTGCTGGGTGTCGTGCTCAATCAGCCGGGGTTTAGTCTGGACCCGACCGACCTTAGCAGTCTCGAAAATGCCACTGTGCAATTGGGCGATTTGCTGACCGCCACCGGCGTCAATGATCTGGTCGACCTTCTGGATCTTGATGCGTCTGAACTGGCGGCGGCGATTCGTGATGTGGGTACAGCTACCGCGCCAGTTGCGGATCTGCTGGATGGTATTGTGACTGCCCAGGGAATAGACACCATCAAAGTGGGCGACATTATCAGTGTGGTAGAAAATGCTTCCGTCCCGGCGTCCAGTGAGTTCCCGGTCTATGATCTGGTCATCAGCCTGGTGCTTAATCTGGCTGAGCAGCAGCAGGCTGGAGCCGGTGGGTTGTTGTCGTTGCCACTCAATATTAACAACCTGTCCGTCCCGCTTATTGCCAATATCAATACGGTAGACCTGGGCTTGAATGTGGGCGAGCCACCCACGGTGGCTGTTGGTCCGGCTCGTCAGGATGAGGATGGCGAATGGGTGACCCGTTTTTATGCGCCGGACGTGACGTTGCAGCTATCCGCACAGGTGGAGTTGTTGCCGATCAACTTGGGCCCTCTCCTCTCCCTTTCTCTGGCGGATCTAACCGTTCCGTTGGCGGTGAATGCGGGGGGCGGTGAGGGTCAGCTGATTTCCGCTGATTGTGCTCGGGGAACCTCCAACTCGGTAGAGTTTGGCGTCAACCTTGAGCGTGAAGTCGCGCGTATTGTAACCGGGCGCCTGACGGCGGCGGGAGAATTGCAGCCAGAGCGGTTGGAAGCGAATGTTGGTAGGTTGTCGCTGCTGTCCGGGCTGCTGCCTCCCATAGAGGGCATTCTTTACCTTAACGCGGAAGTGGACGGAGAGGTTCCGGGCATTGAAGAAACAGTATTTCTGGATCCGCGTTATGATTTGTATTGTGACCCGATTGAGGGATGCGATCAGTCCCAGTACAACGATTTGGGCGATGGTTTGTCCGGCCTGGATCTGGAAATAACGGTTCATGAAGCGTCGCTGCTTCGAAGTAGCTTCGGTTTGATCAATTTGACGCCGCTACTAAAACCTATTCTGGATCCTGTGCTTGAGTTGTTGAGTAATGTCATATCCAGTCTGGCTGAAGGGTTGATAAATCCATTGCTGCGAACGCTGGGTGTGGGCCTGGGTGGCATCAGCGTCAATGTGAGCGCGGCAAACCAGGATGGAATCCAGCTGATCGAGAATATTGCGGTGGAAGAGCCGGAGCAGTGATCTGCTTTCCCGGCGAAGCCACAAATGACGAGACCCCATGATGTTCAGGCTCGTGTGTATTCGCGATACATCGTTTCGGTTGTGACTTTGCCCGCAGGATATTGAGTCTTGAATGCTTTACCGGGAACCACAAAAAAGGCCGCATTGTGCGGCCTTTTTTGTGGTTCCCGGGAATGGAAGGAAGTATCAGTGCGATACCGCGGCCGGCCGATAGCGGGTCAGCTGATCGGCAAACTCCTGCAGGGCAGCAATGCCGGATTCGCGGGCATCGTGATACCACTGCTCCAGGGCTTCCACCATTTCCGATGAGTTGCGGCTGGTCTGGGACCAGATGTCCTGCAGGCGCAGGCGGAACTGGTAGATGGCATCCAGGGTTTCGTTGCTTTCCGTCAGGGTCTGCAGACGTTTTTTCTGTCCCGGCTTGATCAGGCTGATGTCGCGGTGGAACAGGGCGTGGGCGCGGGCATACAGGTCGCGGGTGGCGTCGCAGGCGCGGGCTTGCTCCTGCTTGAAGACCGGCACGATAACCGTCCTGCGGTAGTTGGCCATCACCTGGAAACGGTGCTGCATGATGCCGCGCAGGGCATCCAGGTCCACTTTGCTGGCGCTTTTCTCGAAAGCGGGTTTGGGGGCGACTTTTTTCACCTTGGCCAGGCCCACCATTTCAAACAGGCGTATCCAGGCCCAGCCCATATCAAACTCGAAACGGCGCACCGACAGTTTGGCAGAGTTGGGGTAAGTGTGATGGTTGTTATGCAGTTCTTCGCCACCGATGAGAATGCCCCAGGGGGAAATATTGCGAGATGCATCCGGGCATTCGAAGTTGCGGTAACCCCAGTAATGTCCGATACCGTTGATAACCCCGGCGGCGAAAACGGGGATCCACATCATCTGGATGGCCCATACGGTGATACCGGCGGCACCGAACAGTAGCAGATCGATGACGGCCATCAGCGTGACGCCGCCCATGGGAAAGCGGGAATACACGTTGCGCTCAATCCAGTCGTTCGGGCAACCCGCCCCGTATTTGTTCAGGGTTTCCTGATTTTCGGCTTCCTCACGATACAGTTCGGCGCCTTCGCGCAGCACTTTCTGGATGCCTTTGACCTGCGGGCTGTGCGGGTCGTCTTCGGTTTCGCATTTGGCGTGATGTTTGCGGTGGATGGCGGTCCACTCAAGGGTGTTCTGGCCGGTGGTCAACCACAGCCAGAAACGGAAAAAGTGCTTCAGCACCGGATGCAGGTCCAGCGCACGGTGGGCGGAATAGCGGTGCAGGTAAACGGTGACGCCAACAATGGTGATGTGGGTCATGACCAGGGTGATCAGGATCAGGGCACCCAGGCTGGGGGCCAGCAGGCCGTTGCTCAGATAATTCAGCATGAAAATCGCACAAGGTAAAAACGGAGATCCTATTGTGCCCAGTCCGGGTGACAGGCAGAAGACGCCGAATAGGTCAAATTCGGACTTTCGGGCCAAGGGTTGGCCAGGGGCGGATGAACGGTAACAACGACAGGGCTGAAGCCGGGTCGGGTGCCGAATCCGCCTGGCCTCTTCAGGTCCCCGGGCGGGTCAGCAAGAGGTGCCCTTGTGCATCCACGGATGCCTGCCACTGCGGAGCCAGCCAGGTTGTTCCTACGGCTTCAGCGATCAGCGCCGGGCCATGTATGGTCTGGCCGGGGCCCAAAGTGTCGCGGTGATAAATCGCCACTTGCTGATCCACGCCGGGTAGCCGGGTATGCCGGATTGCCTCGCCAGTGCGGGCAGGCAGTGGTGGCTGGGCGGGCGGGGTGCGTGTGGCCTGGCTTTGTACCCGAATATTCACCTGCTGCACGGGCAATGCCAGGCGGTGACCGAAGCGCACCTCGTGGGCGTCGTGAAACAGCGCTTCCCGTGCTGCGACAGTGGGCTGCCAGGGAACCTGTAACACCGACGATTGGCCCTGATAGCACATATCCACAAAAACGTGATGCTGGATCTGCTCGGCACCAACGCCCTCGCGGATCAATTCCGCACTGCCCTGGTGTTGCAGGGTGGCAATGCGTTCCCTCAAGGCGGTATCGCCGGCGCCATCTGGCAACGCCTGGAGCTGTTCGCGCTTGCGAGGGGCGTACACCAGTCCTTCAGCGGACAGCACTCCGGCCCGGCGGGGAACAAGTGCGCTGCGCATGCCCAGATTGTCTGCCAGGGCGCAGACATGCAGGCCGCCAGCGCCGCCAAAACTGAGCAGGGCAAAATTTGCCGGGTCAAAACCTTTCTGGATGGAAATCACCCGGAGTGCCTGGGTCATGTGCTCATTGGCCAGTGCCAGCACCCCTTCGGCGGTCTCTTCCACACCCAGGCCCAGCTGTGACGCCAGTGTTTTCATGGCATGGCGGGCGGCAGCGGTATCCAGTGTCAGAGAGCCACCCAGAGCGAAGTCCGGCTGCAGCCTGCCGAGCACCACATTGGCGTCAGTGACCGTGACTTGATTGCCGCCTCGGCCATAGCAGGCGGGGCCCGGATCGGCACCGGCGGAGTGGGGTCCCACATGCAGCAGGCCGGCATCATCCACATAGGCCAGTGAACCGCCACCGGCGCCAATGGTATGCATGTCCACCATGGGGACCGCCACTGGATAGGGGCCAATATGGCCCTGCTGGGTAAGACGCAGGTCGCCGTCCAGGAGGGCCACGTCGGTGGACGTGCCGCCCATGTCGAACGTCATCAATCGGGGCTGCCGGACTTCGCTCTGGGTGGCTCTCTGACACTGGATACCGCTGCCGCCCGCC
>NZ_LWEJ01000269.1:0-3437 GCF_001635525.1 Alcanivorax sp. HI0007 | reverse complement strand
TGGTTGTCGGAGCGCTTCGGTCAGGGTGTTGATTGGCAGATGACCCACCGTACCTATACCGGGGTGAATCTGTTGGGCATGTTTCTGTGCTATACCAGCGAGGTGCGGGATCGGCTGCTGTTTTTCAACCAGCGGCAACTGCTGCGCCAACAACAGCGCACCCAGGCCCTGGCGGAACGTCTGCATCGTCTGAGCCGGGAGGACAGCCTGACCGGGCTGGCCAATCGGCGCTCCTTTGACGAGGCCCTGGATCGTGAATGGCGACGCTGCCAGCGTGACAAGCAGCCGTTGACTCTCATGCTGGTGGATGTGGACTGTTTCAAAGCCTACAACGACCACTACGGGCATTTGCAGGGCGACCGGTGTCTGCAGCAGCTGTCCAATGAATTGCGCCGTCATGGCCGGCGTGGCGGTGACGTGGTGGCGCGTTTCGGTGGGGAAGAATTTGTCATGCTGTATCCGGGCATCGGCGACACCGAGGCACAACAGCTGGCCGCGAGGGTGTGCCGGTCGGTACGAGCTCTGGCATTGCCCCATAGCCAAAATCCCGGCACCGATGAGGTGACGGTCAGTATTGGCGTGGCCGTGCTGGTGCCGACGCCCAACCAGACCCCCCGGGCGTTGCTGGATGCGGCGGACCGGGCTCTTTATCAAGCCAAACAAAGTGGCCGCGATACCTGGCGACTGTATGAGCCGCCGCCCAAAGTGCGGCTGGTCAAGGATGACAAAGGGTTGTAAGACCCGGAAGCAGGGTGCCTTCTCGGTGTACCGTACAGGATCCCGGCACCGCCTTTCATACCGCCCCTCGTTCGCAGCGCTATCAGAGAAAATTCCGGGAAGATTTTCCTCGGGCCGTACACACGGTAAGACGGCTTGCTGCGGGAATCAGCGCGCTTCGCGCAGCCGTTGCTGTTCGCTCAGGCGCGCGCGGATTTGCGTCTCGATCCCTTCGGCATCCAGGCCGGCCTGGGCCAGCAATGCATCCCGCTTGCCGTGGTGGATAAAGTGATCGGGCAGCGCCAGATTGAGCACATCGACCAGCAGCCCCTCCTCGTGGAGCAATTCATTGACTGCCGAGCCGGCACCGCCCATACGCTGATGGTCTTCCACGGTCACCAGCAGGGTATGACTGGCGGTGGCTTTGAGGATGGCGTCACGATCAAGCGGTTTTACCCAGCGCATGTCCAGCACGGTGGCATTCAGGGCTTTCCCGGCGTCCAGTGCTTCGGGGGTGAGGGCGCCAAAGGCCAGGATGGCTACCTGCTGGCCGTCGCGCAGGGTACGTGCCTGGCCAATGGGCAGGGTGTCCAGTGGCTTTTCAATCGCGACACCGGGGCCGGTACCGCGGGGGTAGCGCACCGCCGCCGGGCCTTCGTGCTGGTAGGCGCTACTCAGTAACTGCCGGCACTCATTCTCGTCGGAGGGTGCGGCGATGATCATGTTGGGGACCGTGCGCAGGTAGGCCAGGTCAAACACGCCGCCATGGGTGGCGCCGTCCTCACCGACCAGTCCGGCCCGATCCAGAGCAAAGGTCACATCCAGGTCCTGCAGGGCCACGTCGTGGATCAGTTGGTCATAGCCGCGCTGCAGGAAGGTGGAGTAGATCGCCACCACCGGTTTCTGGTTTTCGCAGGCCAGGCCGCCGGCCAGGGTCACTGCGTGTTGTTCGCAGATGGCCACATCATGAAAGCGATCCGGGAAACGCCGGCTGAATTCCACCATGCCGGAGCCTTCGCACATGGCCGGGGTAATGCCCACCAGCCGCTTGTCCTGCGCGGCCATGTCGCACAGCCACTGGCCAAAGATATCCTGGTACTTGGGTTTTTTGGGCTGACTGGGGACGGCCACCTGGACTTTGGGTTTGGGTTCGATCTTGTTGATGGCGTGGTAGCCCACCGGGTCCGCTTCCGCCGGGGCGAAGCCCTTGCCCTTGGTGGTGTAGATATGGAGTAACTGGGGGCCCTCCAGGGCGCGCATGTTACCCAGGGTACGGACCAGCTCGTCCACATTGTGGCCGTCGATGGGGCCGATGTAATTGAAGCCGATGGCCTCGAACAGCATGTCCGGGCTGACCATGTTTTTCATGCTCTCTTCGGTGCGGCGAATAAAATCCCAGGCCGCCGGCATGGTGGAGAGCACTTTTTTGCCCCCTTCGCGCAGGGCGATGTAGCTCTTGCTGGCCCAGATGCGCGCGAAGTAGTTGGACAGGCCGCCCACATTGTGGGAAATCGACATGTTGTTGTCGTTGAGAATCACCAGCAGGTTGGAGCGGGTATGGGCCGCATGGCTCATGGCCTCGAAAGCCTGGCCGGCGGTCATGGCGCCGTCACCGATAATGGCCACGGCACGGCGATCACTGCCTGCCATTTCTGCCCCCAGTGCCATGCCCAGGGCGGCACTGATGGAGGTGGAGGAGTGACCCACGCCAAAGGTGTCGTACTCGGATTCGCTGCGCTTGGGAAAACCGGACAGGCCGTCCTGCTGACGGATGCTGGTGATGCCTTCGCGGCGCCCGGTAAGGATCTTGTGCGGATAGCACTGGTGGCCCACATCCCATACCAGCCGGTCATCCGGGGTGTTGTACAGATAGTGGAGGGCCACGGTCAGTTCCACCACGCCCAGGCCGGCACCGAAGTGACCGCCACACTGGCCCACAGCGTAAAGCAGGTATTCACGCAGTTCGTCGACTACCTGCTCCAGCCGGGTGGCAGGTAGCCGTCGTAGCTCGGCGGGGCCGGTCAGGGTGTCCAGCAGCGGCGTGGCCGGGCGAGTCAACGGGATTTGCGTAAATGTCTTGGGCATAGAGATATGCAGCCTGAAATGCACGGCGAAATGAGTGCCTAGTATACCTTCACCGGGCGTCAGGCGTCAGTGATCGCGGGAGATGATGTATTGTGCCAATTGTTGCAAAGGTTGGGCGCTTTCTCCATAGCCGGCCAGGGTCTGTTGCGCCTGCTGGCAAAGCTCCCGGGCCCGTTGCTGGCTCTGTGTCAGGCCAAGCAGGGAGGGGAAGGTGCTTTTCTGCAGCTTTTGATCGGACCCGGAGGGTTTACCCAGCTGTTCGGTGCCGGCCGTGATATCGAGAATATCGTCCTGGATCTGGAAGGCCAGTCCGATGGCATCACCAAACCGGTTCAGGTCGCCAAGTAACGTGGCATCCTCCACCTCGGCGGCAAAGTAGCCCAGTTGCAGGCTGGCAGTGATCAGCCGGCCGGTCTTGAGGTAGTGCATCTCTTCCAGTGCTGCCACCGTCTGCTGTTGGCCCTGGGCGAGCATGTCCTGCATCTGGCCGGCGGCCATGCCGTCCACGCCAGCTGCCAGGCACAGGTGGCGGATCATGGCGATGCGGGTTTCGGCACGATAATGCCCCCCGCTGGCGAGCAATTCGAAGGCGCGGGTATGCAGGGTATCGCCGGCCAGAATGGCGGTGGCCTCGT
>NZ_LWEJ01000268.1:0-10643 GCF_001635525.1 Alcanivorax sp. HI0007 | reverse complement strand
GCTCTGGACGGCGTGCCGCAACCGGAGCAACACCATCCGGAAGTGGACACCCTGGTGCACCAATGGCTGTGTCTGGAACAGGCCAGTCGACTGAACCTGCCGTTGACGGCACGTTACGCCGTCCTCTGCCACGATCTGGGCAAGGGCAAGACACCCGAGGAAGAATGGCCCCGACATATTGCCCACGAAATCCGCAGCGCGCGGCTGGCGAAAACCGTATCGAAGCGCTGGCGCGTCCCCAAAGACGCCGCCACCCTGGCGGCTCTGGTGGCGGAATACCATACCCACTGTCATCGAGCGCTGGAGCTCAAGCCCGCCACGGTCTGGAAGCTGCTGAAGACGCTGGATGTGGTTCGTCGCCCGGAACGGCTGGAGGAGTTTCTGCTCGCCTGCGAAGCGGATGCCCGCGGTCGTACCGGACTGGAAGACCGCCCCTATCCCCAGGTGGATTACCTGCGCGGCGCGGCACAGGCCGTCAGGAATATTGATGTGGCAGCGCTGCGCAAGGAGGGCAATGAGGGGCCGGCACTGGGCGAGGCCATTGAGAAGGCCCGCATTCACGCACTCTCCCACTACAAAAGTGAGTTTAAAAAGACATGGCAGATTCCGTCGCCCTGATCACCGGCAGCGCCCGTCGCATTGGCGCAGAAATCGTTCGCACTCTGCACCGCAACGGCATGCGGGTCATCATTCATTATCGCAACAGTGCCGATGACGCTCGCGCACTGGCTGACAGCCTGAACGCAGAACGGGCGGACAGCGCCGCCCTGCTGCAGGCGGATCTGGACCAGCCTGATCAGGTGCGCCAGCTGGCAGCCGATGCCCTGGCTTGCTTTGGCCGTATGGACCTGCTGGTTAACAATGCCTCCAGCTTTTACCCGACCCCCGTCGATCAGGCCGATGATGCCGACTGGGACAGGCTGGTTCACAGCAACCTGCGTGCGCCGTTTATCCTGAGCCAGAAGCTGGCACCGGCATTGAGCGAACGACATGGCAGCATTGTGAATATTGTGGATGTGTACGCGGAAAAACCGCTGCAACACCATACTCTGTATTGCATGGCCAAGGCCGGCCTTGCCATGATGACACGCAGCCTGGCCCGGGAACTGGGCCCGGATATTCGCGTCAACGGCGTGTCCCCCGGCCCCATCCTGTGGCCGGAAGCCGGGCAGATGAATCAGCAGGACATCCAGGATGCCACCGCACTGAAACGGTGCGGCACGCCCCGGGACATCGCTGAGACGGTATGGTGGCTCGGCACCCAGGCGCCGTTCGTCACTGGCCAGATTCTGGCGGTGGACGGCGGGCGCTCACTGACACTGCAAGGAAGCTAACCACCACTGATTAGGGGAAACCATGAAGGGAATCATGACACTACTGCTCGTACTGCCGCTTCTCGCCAACGCGGAGGTATATCGCTGGCAGGACGCAGAGGGCAACTGGCACTTTGGTGATCAGCCCCCCCAGGAGCAGCACGAGAAAATGGATATCAAGGCACCCCCCAAAATCGGCCAGGGTGATCGCGTCAGGGAAATCAACGAGCGCGCCCTGCGGCTTCGCCAGAGTGAGAAAGCAGAACAGCGCGAACAGGCATCCGAACAACGGGAACAGCAGGACGCTATCGCCAGACAATGCAAGGAAGCCAGGGCAAAATTGAAACGACTGCACGGCCGTTTCGTCTATCAGGATGAGGACGGCAAGGTCACCCACCCCACGCTGGATCAGGTTGAAAAGGACAAGGAAGAGGTACGTCAGTGGATTCAAAGAAACTGCAATTCCTGATCCGCACCGGTTTCAGCGCCGCGGTCCTGATCACCTCACTGGCAGCCCACGGGGACATCTTCCAGTGGCGAGACGAGAACGGCAAACTGCACTTTGGCGATCGGCCGCCGGAGCAACTGGAGAGCCAGAAGGTTACCCCCAAGACCTCGCCGGTTATCCAGGAACTGGAAATCTCCCAGCTACGCAAGGACTTCACCCTGCCCGGGGAACTTCACGACAGGACCCTGGAGGCGATTCGCTTTATCTACCGGCGCTACCGCAACGATTTCGGACTGGACTTGCACGGCACCGCCCAGGTGAACCTGTATCTGTTCGAACATCAGGCGGATTTCCGTCAATGGATGGAGGATCGTATCGGCTCCAGCAACGCCCACTATGCCGGCGTCTTCATACCTGCCAGTAATGAAGTGGCGGTCTGGCGCTGGGGAAACGATCAGCAAGTCGCACAGACAATTCTCCATGAAAGCAGTCACGTGCTGCTTTACCAGCTCTCTCCGGCGTCACCGGTCTGGCTCCACGAGGGGCTCGCCCAATATTTTCAGACCCTGCAGGTGCAGCCCGATGGGCGCCTGAAAGTGGAAGCGCTGGCCGATGCCCAGGCCCGCATTCGTCAATGGATGGATGAAGGGCGGCTGATTACCCTGCGCCAGTATCTGTCTCTGGATGACAGGCAGTGGCGACGCATGGCCCATCAACTTGATGCCATTCCCTATACCGTGGCCTGGGCCACCACCGCTTTCCTGATGTCAAAGCCGGTAGGCCGCAGCACCTTGCGCAAACTGTTACAGGAACTGGAAAAAACCGACCGCCGCCCCACCCTGCAACGAATCGACCAGATCTATCCGGGGGGACTGACGCGGCTGGAATATGACTTTTTCCGCTGGGCACAGAGCGACATGACTCCGCACTGGTATTGAGAGAAGCAACAAGCCACAAGCCTCAAGCTGCAACGCGGGAGAGATTCAGTAAAACGATTCCCGCCCAGCCCCGCGAACACAGGTTCGGCGCCCCACAAAACTGGCTACAAAGCCACTGTAGGAGTTCCTCTTGAGGGACGAATCCGAGCCAGGGCGAGGCGACAGAGATCCTGGTGCCAGCCATTCTTTTCTGAAACCTGTCGAGCTCTGAGATTCCTGATCACCCTGCGGGCGATTTCCGCGCAAGCGCGGTTCGCACCTCAAGAGGTACTCCTACAGGCGGCTTCGTAGGTATCTCGGAACTTGAGGAACTTTCCAGTCTTCCCCTCTCCAATCGAGCGTAGCTCGTAGCTCGCAACTACGCTTCCAACTCCACCACCCACAATGCCTGCCCGGCAAAATCCGACTCTTCCAGCAACTGCCGGTAGGGCTTGCCGATTTCCGGGTGAAATGCATCGGGAGCCAGGTCCACCAGGGGTTTGAGAACGAAGGCGTGTTTGAGGATTTCGTCACGGGGCAGTTGCACCCCGTCGATCTCGCCGGTGAGATCGTTATAAGTGAGGATGTCGATATCCAGGGTCCGGCTAGAGAATTTCTTTTCCCCACGCACCCGGCCATGGTCTTTCTCGATATCCCGCAACAGGGCGGCAAGCTCGCCCACCGGCAGGGTGGTATCAATACCCACCACCAGGTTGTAGAAGGCATCGCCGGAAAAGCCCACCGCCTCGCTTTCATAGACCGGGCTGATCGCCAACCTGCCGAAGGCAGCAGCCAGTGCCTCCAGGCCGGAACGAATATTGTGCGCCCGGTCGATATTGGAGCCCAGGCTCAGATACACCCGGGCGGTTTGATCCTTATTACCCATTGGGTTTTTGACCCCTTTCGATAATCACACCCACATCCCGCGACCCACGCAGAGCTCCAGGCTTGCTCAGCCGCAATTTCAACCAGGGCACATTGAATTCGCCGATCACCAACTGGGCCACATTTTCCGCCAGGGTTTCCACCAGCTGGAATTCACTGCCTTCGATAAACGCGATCACACGCTTGCCAATAGCCTTGTAATCCAGCGCATCGTCAATGTGATCAGACGCTGCGCCCTTGCGGATATCCGCAGCCATTTCCAGATCCAGACTGACAGTCTGGCGGATACGCCGCTCCCAGTCGAAAATCCCGATCACGGTATCCACTTTCAAATCATTGATATAAACAATGTCCATACTCGCCCTCATTGGCGCAGGTTTCACGGGAAAGCGACTTTCCATCTGCATGAATCCCACTTTGGGTAATCAGATGTTACGCTTGCAACGCAGGCAGGCGTGTCGCCATGTGTACAATAAATGCCTGCCAAGCATGCAGAAGTCGCCACCCCGGCGATGTGAAGGGAGATTATAGCCGGTGCAAGCAGGGACATTACAGGACGTGTGGTTTTGGCTGCTGCCATTGTGTGCAGCCGGCTATCTGATGGGCTCCATTTCCAGCGCGATTCTGGTGTGCCGACTGTTCGGCTACCCGGATCCGCGCACCCAAGGCTCCAACAACCCCGGTGCCACCAATGTGCTGCGTATTGGCGGTAAGCCCGCCGCGGCGCTCACGTTACTGGGCGATGTGCTGAAAGGGGTGATCCCGGTGGTGCTGGCCCGCTATCTGGACATGGGACCCTTCGTGGCCGCGCTGGTGGGCACCTTCGCCTTTCTCGGCCATCTGTTCCCGATGTTTTTCCACTTCCAGGGCGGCAAGGGCGTGGCCACGGCCTTCGGGCTGTTGTTTGCCCTGCACTGGCCCAGCGGCCTGGTGGCCGGCGTCGTCTGGCTGCTGGTGTTCGCCCTCACCCGCATCTCTTCCCTGGCCTCATTAAGCGCCTTCGTGGTGGCCCCGGCCTGTATCTTCGCCTGGCTACCCCAGGCCTTCTGGCCCATGCTGGCACTGTCCCTGGTGATGATCCTGCGCCATCGCAGCAACCTGCAAAAACTGCTGCGCGGGGAAGAGCTGGGGTTCAGGAAGAAAGACTAGCCCCTCACCGTAGGAGCGTCGCTGGCGGCGCGATTCTTGATATCAACAAAGCCGCTGTAGGAACGGAGCGCAGCGGAGTAACGCACGTAGTGCAGTGCGGCCCGAAGGGTGAGCGTAGCGAATACTACCTCTTGAGGGACGAATCCGAGGCTGAGCTAGGAAGCAGGACTTGCAGGTGCCACCAAATTACTCACGCGATACCTGTCAGTCCTGATCGCCCTACGGGCGATTTCCACGCTGACGCGTGGTTCGCACCTCAAGAGGTGCTCCTACAGAAAGGCAGGTAGCCGTTAGAGTGAGGCCAGTTCCGTCAGCGGCCAGCGTGGTCGGACCTTGATGGGCAGCTCGGCACTCTCCCCGGCCTGCAGGCGCAGGGCGCCGGCAAAAGCGATCATGGCGCCGTTATCGGTGCAGTACTGGGGCGCAGGATAAAACACACGTACCCCTCGCTTTTCCATCTGCTCTGCCAGCTTGGCACGTAATGCCCGATTGGCGCTCACTCCGCCGGCCATCACCAAGCGCTTGTCACCGGTCTGCTCCACCGCCCGGCGGCACTTGATCACCAGGGTATCCACCGCGGCCTCTTCGAACGCCAGGGCGATATCTGCCTGGTCCTGCTCGCTGAGAGCGTCCTTGCCGCCCAGATCGTTGATGGTGTTGAGCGTAAACGTTTTCAGGCCGGAAAAGCTCATGTCCAGACCGGGGCGGTCAGTCATGGGCCGCGGGAAACGGAACCGGCCCGGCGTCCCTTTCTCCGCCAGGGCAGCAATACGCGGGCCGCCGGGGTAGCCCAATCCCATCATCTTGGCGGCCTTGTCGAAGGCTTCGCCGGCGGCATCATCCACGGATTCGCCCAGAATGGCGTAATCCCCCAGGGAGCGCGCTTCCAGCAACAGGCTATGCCCGCCACTGACCAGCAGTGCCACAAAGGGAAACGACGGGGCATCCGGCTCCAGCAGGGGGGCCAGCAAATGGCCCTCCATATGGTGGACTTCCACGGCGGGGACACCCCAGCCAAAGGCCAGCGACCGGGCCACGCCGGCCCCTACCAGCAGGGCTCCAGCCAGGCCGGGACCGGCCGTATAGGCGATGCCATCAAGCTGATCCGGGGTGGTAGCGGCTTCCGCCATGACCTGTTTTACCAGGGGCAGTACCCGCTGCACATGATCGCGACTGGCCAGCTCCGGGACCACGCCACCAAAACGGGCATGCATCTCCACCTGGCTGTACAGGGCCTGCCCCAGCAGACCGGCGTCGGAGTCGTAAATCGCCACCCCGGTCTCGTCGCAGCTTGATTCGATACCCAATACACGCATGTTGCTCACCCCTTGAAATCCGGGCGCCATGATAGCGCCAGACGCCCGGATTTGCATTTCTTCCCGACTCAGGTAGAATCCCCGCCCTCGCCGCACCCGGGACCACCTGAGCCCGCGGCGAATCCATATAACCCAAAGACTTTTAGGAAGGTGATTCTTCATGCCTCAGGTGAAGGTGAAAGAAGGCGAACCGTTTGATGTGGCCCTGCGCCGTTTCAAGCGTGGCTGTGAAAAAGCGGGCATTCTCTCTGAAGTGCGTCGTCGCGAACAGTATGAGAAGCCCACTCAAGAGCGTAAGCGCAAGCGTGCCGCAGCCGTCAAGCGTCACCTTAAGAAACTGCAGCGTGAGCAACTCGCACGCAAACGTCTCTACTAAGGTTTAGACGTCTGATGAGTGCGCTCAAAGAGCAGCTCACTGCAGCCATGAAAGACGCCATGCGTGCCAAAGAAAAGGCACGTCTTGGCGTTTTTCGTATGGCGCTGTCAGCGATCAAGCAAATCGAAGTGGACGAGCGCATCGAGCCCGATGACGCCCGCGTACTGGCATTGCTCGACAAGCTGATCAAACAGCGCAAGGATTCCGCCACCCAATACCGCGACGCGGGCCGCCCGGAACTGGCGGAAACCGAAGAAGCGGAAATCCTGGTACTCCAGGAGTTTCTCCCCGCCCAACTGAGCGACGACGAGATAGATGCTCTGATTGATGATGCCATTTCCCAGACCGGTGCCGCTGGCATGCAGGATATGGGCAAGGTGATGGGCATTCTCAAGCCGCAACTCCAGGGCCGTGCCGACATGGGCGCCGCCAGTGGCAAGGTTCGCGCCAAGCTCAACTGATTGAGCCGCTTTGCTGTATCCGGCGACTCTGAATAACCCTATCTGCAACTTCAGCGGTTCGTGCTGCCCACCGTTTTCCGGCTTTTTCTGACCGTAAACCGTGAGAAACCGACACCGG
This sequence comes from Alcanivorax sp. HI0007, assembly GCF_001635525.1. Classification (NCBI taxonomy): domain Bacteria; kingdom Pseudomonadati; phylum Pseudomonadota; class Gammaproteobacteria; order Oceanospirillales; family Alcanivoracaceae; genus Alcanivorax; species Alcanivorax sp. HI0007. The sequence goes on along the minus strand of NZ_LWEJ01000268.1, from coordinate 3,660 downwards.
GTTTCAAAGCACTGCTACCGCCACCCTGCGGTTTCTGTTTGAATAAGAAGCCTTGGTATATCGCCCTGCATACTTAGCGGCCCCAACTCCCATTCTGGCAAAATCAGACCCATGGCACGCATTCCGGAAAATTTCATACAGGATCTATTGGCTCGCACCGATCTGGTGGAGCTGATCGACTCCCGCGTGCCCCTGAAAAAAACCGGCCGCAATTACAGCGCCTGCTGCCCCTTCCATCAGGAAAAGACCCCGTCCTTCACCGTGGCGCCGGACAAGCAGTTCTACTACTGCTTTGGCTGTGGCGCCTCCGGCAATGCGGTGGGTTTCCTGATGGAATACGAGCATCAGAGCTTCCCGGAAGCGGTCAAGCAACTGGCCAGTCGTGCCGGCATGGAAGTTCCGGAAAGCCGCCCGGAAACCCCCGCTGACCGACAGAAGAAGGACCGCCTGCAGTCCCTCTATGACCTGCTCAGCCGGGCCGAAAAATTCTACTGCCAGCAATTGCGCCAGGCCCCGGAGCGACAAAAAGCGGTGACCTATCTGAAGGGACGCGGGCTCAGCGGGGAAATCGCCAAACGCTTCGGAGTCGGTTTTGCCCCGCCGGGTTACGACAACTTGATCACCGCCCTGTCACTCACTGAAGCAGGGCTTGAGCAGGCCCTGACCGCCGGGTTGCTGGTGCGCCGGGAAGACACCGGCCGCACCTATGACAAATTTCGGGATCGTATTATTTTCCCGATCCGCGACACCCGCGGACGCACCATCGGCTTTGGGGGGCGGGTGCTGGGCGACGGCAAACCCAAATACCTGAACAGCCCGGAAACCCCGGTCTTCCACAAGGGCCAGGAGCTCTACGGTCTGTGGGAATGGCGGCAAAGTCGCGACCGCAGCGACCGCCTTTATGTGGTGGAGGGTTACATGGACGTGATCGCCCTGGCCCAGCACGGGGTACCCAATGTGGTCGCCACCCTGGGCACCGCCACCACCGAAGACCACGCCCGCAAGCTGTTCCGCCAGGTCAACGAAGTGGTGCTTTGCTTTGATGGTGACCAGGCCGGTGTGCGGGCCGCCTGGCGAGCACTGGAATCCCTGCTCCCCGCGCTGGACGACGGCAAACAGGTGCGCTTCCTGTTTCTGCCCGACGGGGAAGACCCGGACACCCTGGTGCGCCAGCAGGGCCCTGAAGCCCTGCGCGCGCTCACCGAAAAGGCCGACGCCCTTTCCACCTATCTTTTCCGGCATCTGTCCGACGGGCTGGACCTGTCCACCGTGGACGGCCGCGCCCGCCTGGCCCGGCTTGCCCTGCCCTATCTGGACAAGCCCGCCGGGCCGGTCTACCGGGCGCTGCTGACCCAGGAACTGTCACAACTGACACGCCTGGACAAGGAATCTCTGGCACAGCTTAAACCGGCCCCCAGGACGGAGCCTGCCCCCGCTCCTCGCGCCGAACCGGCACCGCACTCCCATGACCAGTTCATGCCCGAGGAATATGACGACGCCATGCCGCCACCGGACGATTTCTACCCGGCGGGCAACAGCGATCCGGCCGACTCTTACAGCCGGCCACCGCGCCACCCGGGAGGCAGCCGCAAGGGCCCGATGACCCTGTCAGAACGGCTGGTCCTGGTGCTGCTGGATTATCCGGACCTGGTAAGCGAGCATCCACTACCTGACGGCGTTGAGCGGCTCCCCATGCCGCACATTGATCTGCTGATACAGGTAGCCGGCCTGTGCCGACAGAACCACAGCCCCGCCGCCCTGCTCGGCGCCCTGATGGCACTGGAGCAGGGGGAAACCCTGTCCCGCCTGCTCAAGGCCAGTCTCAAGCCGCCCATGCAAAAAGAGATGGCGACCCGGCTCTGGCAGGATGCTCTCTCCCAGCTGGAAGTCACTCGCCTGGAGGCGGCTCTCCATGAAATGGAGCAAGCTGGCATCCCGGACACGGCCCAATGGCAGGAACTGCACCGGGCCCTTGCCGAAGCTCGCCAGCACGCCCGCCAGCCCTTCAACTAGAAAAAACCTGTAACCCCATGATTTTCAAAGATAAGTAACACCAAAAACAATTCACCCCCATCCGGCCCGTAGTCTTGCAATTACTGGCCGAAATCCCCACATACCGGTATAATACGCCGTTTTCCCACGCCACAATCCGCTAGTCAGCCACGGCAAGCTAGCACGACGTTACGGGCTTTATTGCATGACGACTCAAAAGCAGCAGCAACAATCCCAGCTGAAGCAGTTGATCGCACTCGGCAAGGAACAGGGTTACCTGACCTACGCCGAAGTGAATGACCACTTGCCGGAGTCCATCACCGACACGGACCAGGTGGAAGACATCATTCAGATGATCAACGACATGGGCATCACCGTGGTGGAAAAAGCCGCCGATGCCGATCAGCTGATGATCGATGAAAGTGCTGACAGCACTGACGAAGTTGCCGCCGAAGAAGCTGCCGCTGTTCTCGCCTCCGTAGAGAGCGAGCCCGGCCGCACCACCGACCCGGTGCGTATGTACATGCGCGAAATGGGCACGGTGGAACTGCTGACCCGTGAAGGCGAAATCGAGATCGCCAAGCGTATCGAGGAAGGCACCCGGGAAGTTCTGCACGCCCTGGCCTTCTGGCCCGGCGCCGTGGACATGCTGATCGACGAATACGCCCGCGTGGAAAACGAAGAGCGCAAGCTCACCGATATCATCGCCGGTTACCTTGACCCCAATGATGACGGCGCGGCCGCCACCAATGCCAACAAGGAACCGACTTTCGCGGAGAAGGCCAAAAAAGCCGCTGAAGCGAAAGAAAAAGCCAAGGAAAACGACGATGATGACGACGACGCTGACGACAAGGACAACGACGACGACAGCGATGAGGACGAGGGCGGTCTGGATCCGGTACTGGCAGCCGAGCGTTTTGCCGAGCTGAAGAAACTGCACGAGAAGGCCGAACGCGCGCTCAAGCGCAACGGTCGTGACCATGCCAGCACCGCCAAAGCCATGGAAGCCCTGGCCGAGCACTTCACCCTGTTCAAGCTGGTGCCGCGCATCTACGACGAGATGCTGGTCGGCGCCCGCAACAATCTGGACCTGGTGCGCAAATTCGAGCGTCAGATCATGTCCTCTGCCATCCGCCGCGGCGGCATGGACCGCAAGGATTTCATCAAGCTGTTCCCCGGTAACGAAACCAACATGGACTGGGTTGACCAGCAGCTGAAGACCAAGAAAGGCAAAACCATTGCCGACAAGCTGAGCGTGGTCAAGGAAGATATCCAGCGCGCCCAGCGCAAGATCACCACCGTCGAGGAAATCATTGGTTTGCCGGTGGCTGACATCAAGGAAATCAACCGCCGCATTTCCATCGGTGAAGCCAAGGCCCGCCGCGCCAAGAAGGAAATGGTGGAAGCCAACCTGCGTCTGGTAATTTCCATCGCTAAGAAATATACCAACCGCGGTCTGCAGTTCCTCGACCTGATCCAGGAAGGCAACATCGGCTTGATGAAGGCCGTGGACAAGTTCGAATACCGCCGTGGCTACAAGTTCTCCACCTATGCCACCTGGTGGATCCGTCAGGCCATTACCCGCTCTATCGCCGACCAGGCGCGCACCATCCGTATCCCGGTGCACATGATAGAGACGATCAACAAGATCAACCGGGTACAGCGCCA